>NZ_JBWZQN010000099.1:0-6280 GCF_056724605.1 Prolinoborus fasciculus
TGTGCTGGCGACCATAGCAAGAGTGAACCACCTGATCCCTTCCCGAACTCAGAAGTGAAACCTCTTAGCGCTGATGGTAGTGTGGGGTTACCCATGTGAGAGTAAGTCATCGCCAGCTCATTATTCCAAAACACCCCCTGTCAAATGATAGGGGGTGTTTTTTTATGCGCGAAATAATCGTCTTATATATGTCATATATAAATTTAACATCAACATTGCTCAATATTAGACTAGAGCAAGAACTAATTTTAAAGCGTAATAGGTTTATAGCTCCTTTATAGCAATGCATCCAACTGACGTCGAGCATGTTTAAATGCCGTTCTGAGTCCTTCTTCCAAAGTCGGATGATAAAAAGGTTTGGCTAGAATCTGATGAATATCCTGATTGGCATCAATCATCCAAGCCAGTAAATGGGCCAGATGTTCTGCTTGTGAACAGAATAGTTCTGCGCCAAGTAATTTACCGGAGTTTTTATCAAAATAAACTTCTATTCCACCTGAGTTTTCTCCCAAAACTAGAGCACGTCCTTGGTTTTCATAAGAGACGAATCCCCGAATAAATTCGACGTGTTGATCTTCTAGCTGTTTAAAATTTTTTCCGACAATCGCCATTTCAGGATGACAAAATACAATCGCCAATGCGGTTAAGGCAGGAATAGGCTTTACATCCGGATAATTTAAACAGTTATAAACCGCCTGTTTACCCGCATGCGCGGCTTCATGTTGAATAGGGGTATCAAGTGCGGCATCACCGACTATAAATATAGGTAGGTTTGCAAGTTGTTTGGTTTCTTTATCGATAGGAAGGTTTTTGATGTCCTTGAATGTTGAATTGAGTTGATCTAGACCTAAACGATCTATATTGCTTTGTCGACCTGTGGCAGCTAAGACATATTCAACTTCAATATTCTTAGTCTGATCATTTTCTGTAAAGTTAATTTTTACTTTATCATCCTGTATTTCAACTTTATCTGGCAAAATTTTAAATTTGATATTCAGTTCTTTACTTAATTGCTCTTGTGCTAGTTTTTGTAAGATCGGGCTAGTTAAAGCACCTACTTTTTGACTACGCGCAAACATTGTGGTTCGTACACCCAGTCGTTGCATGGCTTGAGCTAATTCAATTGCAATGATGCCACTCCCGATTACTGCTAAAGACTTAGGTAATTGGGAGAATTCAAATATTTCATTGGAAGTGATGTATTTGTCTGTTAATTTTTTCTTTAAAGTTTCATCAATATTGGGGCGTGAGCCTACAGCGACAATAAAACTTTTGGCCCGATAGTATTGTCCATTGACTTCGATCGTTTGGGAATCAATAAATTTGGCTTTTCCGGAAATTTTATGTGAGCTGTCCCATTGATCGACACCTTTCAAGGTTGCGAGAATAAAACGTTCTCTAAAGACATGCACACGTTGCATCACATCTGAAGGATCAATGACAGCATTATGTTGTAAAGCAAGGTCTTCAGCAGTTTGAATATCATGCATGCGATTTGCAGAGGAGATTAGCAATTTACTTGGCATACAACCTACACGGGCACAGGTTGTATCCCACGGGCCATCATTGATAATTAAAATATTTTGGGTATATTCGACGGCTTCGTTATAAGCACTGATTCCTGCAGTGCCTGCGCCAATAATGATGAGGTCGTACATTATATTAAAATCATGTCGTAATATTTTACCACTATACAAAAAAGCCCTCAAAACAAGAGGGCTTTGTAGCAATTCATTACATTAAAGTAAACATACTCAAGTGAGCAAAAGATAACTAAACATCAACATCTACTTGAAGGATTTCAGTTAATTTATTTACTTGTCATCTATTTGGACTTAAATATATTTCATTTTAAACTTAAGCAAGTTAAATCGATGTTCCCACACTTACACCCACAGTCGGCTTCAAATTCATCGAGCTACAACCGGCAAAAGCCAAACTACAACATAAAATAATCAATAACTTATTCATGAATCAATCCTTGAGATTTAGCCTGATTAAACAAAGCAGCTGAACGTGTGCCACTACGGCAAACCATCAAAATTGGTTTAGGCAGCTCATTATAATATCGAGCAAATTCTTCAATATTCGCCTGAGAAAGCTGGCCACTCACCACAGGCTGATAAATCACACTAACTTGAGATTTCTCCGCAATGGAGCGTAATTGACTTACCGTGACATTATTACCAGTTTCCTGATCAGGACGATTTACAATCACAGATTTGAAACCTTGCTGAATCAATTGCTGAAACTTGCTTGGTGTCATTTGCCCTGTGACACTCACCGTAGAGGTCAGCGCACGGCTAAGATCATTTGCAGCAAAAACAGGTGTAATACAGCTAAAATATGTTGTTAGCAACACCCCTTTCCAAAACGACTTAGTCATCCAGCAGATCCATCTGTTTTGCCAGTTGATATAAGTTATTCGAGCGGTTTCCGGTGCGGCAGAACATCAAGATCGGTTTTGGTAACTCATTATAATGATTGACAAAAGTGCGTACATCAAGCTCCGTAATCTGACCGGCTACTACTGGCTGGAATACATAATCCAGACCGGCATTGCGTGCAGCTTCCTCGATTTGTGCACTGGTTGGCTGCTCGGAACCACCTTCCATGTCCGGACGGTTGTTGATAATCGATTTAAAACCTTTCTCAACCACTTGAGTTACGTGTTCCGGACCAATTTGACCAGCAAAACCTACATTTTCGCTCATGACGCCACTCCATCATTTCATTTATATCGATATGCTTTATGATAGCATTAAGCTGAAAACATGCTGAACCTGTTCTGAAATTTTTATAAATGATGATAACCATAAGATAACGCAATGGAGCGCGTATGCAGGCTTATACAGTTGAACCACTGTATGTCAAAAGCGGTCAGGAAGTGATTGCTGCAGATTTTTATCGGCCTAAAAATATAGAAAAACCGGCCGTAATCCTGATGGCTCATGGTCTGGCTGCCTTACGTCAATTTAAACTGGTGCAATATGCCCAGCGTTTTGCCAGTGCCGGCTATGCGGTGGTTTTATTTGACTATCGCTATTGGGGCGGCAGCACTGGGCGTCCACGTGAACTGGTGTCGATCAATGCCCAGCTCGATGACTGGCGAACCATGATCAGACATATTCAGGAACGCAAATCGATTGACAGTAAACGGATCGTGCTCTGGGGTACGGCCTTAAGTGGTGGGCACGTATTGACACTTGCAGCAGAGCTGAAAAATATTCAGGCGGCGATGGTACAGGTGCCTTTTGTCGATGGGGCTGAAAGTGCCCAACTATATCCTTTACAACAACTCCCCAAGGCGCTTAAAGTTTCCAGTCAGGATTATATGGGGGCCAAGGTTGGTATGGCACCAAAAACCTTACCTGTAGTTGATCCGCCTGAGCTATGTTTTATGCCGACACAGGACAGTTATGAAGGTTATCTGTCGATTGTCAATCCGGATTATTACTGGAGTGGTCATATTCCTGCACGGGCATTCTTCAAACTGATGCGCTATCGACCGATTCAGGAGGTAAGAAAGATTAATATTCCAGTACTGTTTATTGCGGCAAAACGGGATAGTCTGATTCCAATTGAATCGAGTCGGGAAACTGCCACCAATATTGCACCATTTGTGCAATATCATGAGTGGAATATCCGACATTTTGATATTTATCATGGGGAATGGTTTGAAAAAGCAGTTTCGACCCAATTAGAATTCTTACATCAACATATTGGAGTGCGCTAGATGATTATTGTATGTCCGGAATGTCTGGCCAAAAACCGTGTCCCTGAAGATAAACTCACTGCCAACCCTGCTTGTGGTCAATGTCATCAAGCCCTGATTCCACTGGCACCGATTGAAATAAATGAGCAGAATTTCAGCCAGTTTGTCACGCATAGTGACTTACCAATCCTGATTGATCTCTGGGCAGAGTGGTGTGGTCCCTGTAAAATGATGGCACCGCATTTTGCGACTGTCGCAAAACAATATCCAAATGTGGTTTTTGCAAAAATTGATACAGAAGCGAATCCTCGCTTAAGTTCGGCATTTAATGTTCGCAGTATTCCGACGCTGGTGTTGATGAATAAAAGCAACGAAATTGCTAGAATAAGCGGTGCATTACGATCAAGCGAGCTGCAAAAATGGCTTGATCAGCAGTTAAATACCCAACCCTAATTCAAATGCCTGGAGTGAAAGTGTCAGATTCTCAAGTAAGACCAGAGGGGATTCTTTCCCTACAGACGATCGCAATGCCTGCAGATACCAACTGGAGTGGTGATGTCTTTGGTGGCTGGATCGTTTCACAAATGGACTTGGCAGGCGCGATTCACGCAGAACGATTTTCAAAGGGACGTTGTGCCACGATTTCGATTAACCAGATGACTTTTCTGGTACCGGTAAAAGTCGGAGACGTGATTAGTTGTTATACCAAAATTTTAAAAGTAGGCAAGACCTCTATCCAGATGGAAATCGAGGTTTGGGACAGTCATGATGATTCACGCCCACCGATTCGGGTGACCGAAGGGGTATTTACCTTTGTTGCAGTAGATGTCAAAGGCAACAAACGTCTGATTCCAGAAGACGCGAAACAGAAGCTTTTAGAATCGCAATCAGCCTAATAATGGCTTGAAATAAAAAATCCCAGATTTAATATCTGGGATTTTTTTGTCTAAAAGAAGAAATTATGATTTCTTAAGCTGGCTCTTGGCAATCCAGGCCCAGAGCATTTCACATTGAATCGGAGCTTCACCTGATTCATCACTTACCACAACTTGAACCAATGTTTCGCCTTTATCTGAACTTTGCATCAAGGCTTGCTGCTCGGATGTAAGCGTAGCAATCGCAGTCATGGCACCGCGCGTCGGGCGTTTAAAATCAATCTTTAAACTTTTGATCAGCACAATTGCCGTATCCGGCACATTCATTGCAGTGACAAAACCAGTCGCGGTTTCTGCCAGTAAAGCCATGGCACAGGCATGTACCTGACCAATATGGTTTTGCATAGCTTTATGATTGGCGATTGTGACCACGACTTTTGCCGGACTCAGCTCTACATAGCGAATCTTGGCAGAGCCTACCATGGGAACCACACGGCCAAAAGTTTTACTCAGTAAAGCACTGCGTATACCTTGTGGTAATCTGGAAGTGGCGTTCACCAGTTTGGTCAGTCGATTGCGATGCGTCATAATTCCTACTTTAAGACACAGAACGGTCTTAATCTTTAAAGTTGTTGAACTGTAAAGGCAAACCAAATTGTTGTTCTTTCAAGAATGCCATTACTTGTTGCAAGGTATCGCGTTTTTTATCAGTTACACGAATCTTGTCGCCCTGAATCGAAGATTGCGCTTTAATCCCACTTTCTTTAATGGCTTTATTAATTTTTTTTGCGGTATCTGAGTCAAGTCCATCTTTAAGCTTGATCACCTGAATCACATTTTTGCCAGAAGCCGTCATTTTTTGTGGATCAAGCGCCTGAATATCGACTTTGCGTTTAAAGAAATGACTTTCCAGCATGCTATAGACTTGTTCACACTGGAAATCGCTTTCAGTCGAGATTTTGATTTCCTTGTTTTTTTCATTCAGTTCAATAGAAACGTCCTGACCACGGAAATCAAAGCGGGTCGCGATTTCTTTTTGGGTGTTTTGAACTGCATGATTTACTTCAAAAATTTCTAATTCAGAAACAATATCGAAAGAAGGCATAGTTTAGACCTTTACAAAGGGAAAGAATATCTGAGATGCTAGGGATGTTTTCTTCATTTGCCAAGTGTTGTTTACATCAAAGGAGTGCGCAATGATCCGTAAACAAGAAATTACAACATTTGAGTTCCCAGAAAATGCAATTATCTGGGATGTACGCGATTCAAGTGCTTTTGCTGAAGCACACGTGAAAGGGGCGGTGAATCAGCCCATTAACGATCTTTCAGCAGAAAGCCTAACTCAGGTGTCAGCGGATCAACCCATTTACATCTTGTGTGGTGGGGGCAGTAAAGCTCCACGTGCTGCGGAAAAACTAGAGGGTTTTGACAGCTCACGTGAATATGTCATTCTGATGGGTGGTACTCGTGCTGCCCGTGATGCAGGCTTACCGCTTGAACAGGGTGCATAAGCATTCTGTCAAAAAAAGCGCCGCAAGGCGCTTTTTTAATGGGGCTAATATTTTTCCCTCTCCTTTTAGGCATAGGTATCTACACAATTCCTGAACTTTGCGTTAAATTGAAGAGCATGCTCTTCAATTTAACATCTCTGGCCTGGATCAGCGTCTTGTCAAGCGCTATAACAGCCTTG
>NZ_JBWZQN010000100.1:0-6078 GCF_056724605.1 Prolinoborus fasciculus
GTTCAAATGGCGATTCAGCGTTTAATTGGTTTTGGGAAAAAAGAAGAGTTTAAGGAAATTTTGGCAATTTTAAGAAGGCAGAACCCTGATAGGATAAGGGTTCTGTGAAATTTGTCGTGTACAGAGATCAGCTATATAAGATGAACCAGGTTCACCATAGTAGCCACCGTTTAGTGGAGCGGCAGGGATGTCTAGTTGCATTTCAAGTGCAAAAATTCCTGTTGTAGGTAAGCTAAAATCTCCTAAACCATCATGTAGTGATGGAAAGTAAAAAGAATCCTTAGCTGAATATAGCCTTGTTTTACTAGTAGCTAAATATTGTAAATAATTAAAAGTACCGTATTCAGGATAATTAATTGAAAAATATGGAGGGGCAACAGTTAAGCTAAATTTTTGTCCATTGATTGTAGGAAATAGTCCAATCAGATAGTCTGGATTCTGTTTGTTCCATAAATCATCGTAATCTTGTTGTGTTGCATCAAAGTTATACTGACATGTTTGACTCTGATCTAAACTACGTAAACTTAAGCTAGTTGATGTTGTTGCTGTAGATTGGGATGTAGTATTGCTACTTTGTGAGCTATTTTGATTTTCACCACAGCCAAGCAGGGCTAAGCTAAGCGTCAATATACCAATTTTTTTCATTGATAGTTCCTGTAAGTTAAGTGGTTTAAAATTTTTTAAAAAAGCTAAAAGTTCATACTTTTGAATGGATTTAATTTTTATCAAGTGAAAATTTCAGAATTTATAGTTTGATTTTTTAAAAAAAAGACCTCTTTTAAAAAAAAGAGGTCTCGTGAAAAATCAATCATATTCAATAGTTACAGTTGCCATTGCTCGAACTTTTCCTGCTGTTACGTTGGCATTTGTTTGATAATATCGCGCTGTAAGTGGTACGTTATATTCAATAGTCTGGTTAGATTTAACTGTACCTAATTCTAATTTGTCACCTAAACCAATCACGCGATTCTGATTATTATAATTCCATAGAAGTTGAACACCTACACCGTTTGCTTTTGTTGCATTTGGTTCGAGATTTCTTAGGACTTGAGTGTTTGTACCTTCGGTTTGATAATCAAAACTCAAACTTATAAGGTTTTTCTCTTCATAACCTGTTGGGTTTTCACCACCGTTACAAAGGATATTTAAATCAAAGCTTTGCTCACCTTGCGTGGATCCAACACCAGTAAAACCTGATTTTGTGACAGTTGGTAGTGTAACAGCTTTGTTAATATTACCTCGCCATTCACAAGAAGAAGATGCAATAGTAATTGCATTTCCATAAACTGTGCTGGTTAAGAAAGGGCGATCACTTCGATTTCCAGCATAATAAGTACTATATTGTCCAGGAACTAATGTTCCAGAGCCTGTATTTTCTGCTGTTTTAACAATTTCAACGACAAAATAGCCTTCACCAAGTCTAATATTCGTGCCCGGTACAGGGGCTGTATAAGGATAATATCCTGAGAAGTTTGTCGCATTAAAAGCTTCTCGATAAAGGCGAATTCCGATCCCCGGGATATTAGTAGAATAAATATTATTACCAAGTGGGCTAATTGCATAATTTTGTAATAATCGTGCAACCATCATATCACTACGACTGCAAGTATATGTCGTTCCGTCGTTTGGACGAATCTCGAAAAGTGATTTAACCAAGACTTTTCCAACAGGATCACTTGGACGAACAACAACTCGTCCAACCTGCATCGAGACATCAACCGTTCTGAAGTCTTGACTCGTTGAACAAGCTGCATTTGCCTCACCATACAAACCAAGACCAGCGGTGAGCAAAACACTGTTTAAGAGTAATTTTTTCATTTACAAACCGCCTCAGTCATTATTAAGTTTTGTTGATCTTGTGCAAGCTGAGCTGTTACATCATAAGTAATCTCACATTGCTCAGTGCTATCATCACCCCATTTTACATACAGTTGATCTTGTGCTTTTTGGGTACGTAAATACACCATGCTACCTTGAGCAACAATACCAACAGACTCATTATTTTGATCAAATACTTGAGCTGCAAATGGTAGATTTTCACCAGTCGAAGTTTTAGCAGCAATGTAAATTGCATAACCTTTCTTCGTAGAAAAGTCTACTTTCGTAATAGACCCTGCGAATGGGGCAATTCGTTGGCTAGTTTCTTCAAGTTCGACATTTGTAGACATTTCTTGTGGGTCAAGTGTGATGTCATTTAAACGATATGGTGTTACATAAGGAATAACAGCATAGCCATCCTTATTGACACTTAAACCTGTTGTATTATTGACTTTGGCACCTGCTGCATCAGGAGCATAAACCAATACCATGGTTTGACCTTGTTCAGGGCCGAATAAGATACCATCGCGATGCGCAACAATATTTCCTGTTAAACTTACCATCGCTTGTTGATAAGTATCAGCAATACTATAAGATCCACCAACGGTCGTGAAATTGGTGCGATAGCGACCATTTACGTTGAATGTTGGATTGTTATAGTCTTGATGTGACATGGATGAACCATAGCTAAAGCGATCGCCAACAGTACCACTAACACCAACAGTTCGGTTATTTTGTGATGCATTTGCATTCACATTCATCGAATGTTTCTTAAAGCTCAATGGGAAGGAGAGCGTCATCAAGTATTCAGTGTCACGTGTACGATTATTAGAGCTATAGTCAACTTGTCGTTTGGTTGCAGATAAACCATAAGTTAAACCATGGTAGTTATTACTATAACCAAACTGGTATTGTTTACCGCTTTCATTGCGATTCCAATAATCAACCCATGAACCGACCATGTAGAAGTTACCCCAACCATCAGGAAGACCCTGATTCAAGGTAATTTGAAATTCACTACGTTGTTTACCCACAGCATAGCTGTTGATACCTTTATCTTCCAAATCACGGATTAAAAGTGCATCACGTAATTTGTAATAATTTTCAGTCGAGTATCGATATGCGGCTAAGGTTAAATTGGTACTTGTCGGAGAGATCAGCTTACTATAGCTCAAGCGATAACTTTGACCAGATTGAGACGCTTTTTTCTCAAAGTCAGCTTCAGAATGGGTTACGTCAACTGAAATAGCACCTAGAGGTGTCGCAAAAGCTGTACCTAATAGTGCAGATGCATATCGTTCAGTTGCTTGAAAACCTGTATAACCAGTCAGGTAGTTGTTAATACCGAGTTGGTATTTACCTTGTACAACCCAAGGATCTAAATCGATATCACGATCTCGGAACTCACCAGCAGTGACCGAGTAGCGGCTCATGCCAGGTCTTAGCATTTGAACGACAGAAGCGTAGGGGATTGAAAATGTTTGAATATCACCATTTGATTCAATCACAGAAACTTCAAGTTCACCACCGAAACCCGTTGGGTAGAGATCATTAATTTCAAAGCTACCTGGTGATACAGTCGTTTGGTAAATCAATTGCCCTTGTTGACGTACTTCAACTTTAGCATTTGTTTTTGCATTGCCACGAATACGAGGTGCATAACCCAGCATACTATTTGGCAGCATCCGGTCATCACTAGAAAAATCAATACCACGGTATCCAAATGAATCGAAAACTTCACCATTGGTAAAACTATCACCTAATGTAAGTACACCACGATATTGAGGAAATGCACGTTGCAAATAGGTACTTGTAGATTGATAGTTTGATTTACTTTCATTCTCGTTAGGCTGATCTTTCCACTGCCATTGACCATTGTGACGTAATTGCCAGCCAGCAAGATTCGCTCCAGCTGTTAATGCCATAAATGCATTAGTGGTTTCTTTATTGTCATTGCTTCTATTAAATGTTTTATATGCACTACCGCTATAAGATAAAAAGCCAGCATTTACACCACGATCCCAAACACTTGGATCGACATAGCCTTGAGCATTTTTTTGTATCGCAACCTGAGGAATAGAAATATCTACACGCAACTTAGACGTATCAAAATCATAGTATGCATCTTCAATCCATTCATCTATTTTTAGGCAGCTATTTTGTGAAATAGCAGACTGATGGATCGCTAAAGCATCTTGCTTAACACCGTACTCGAGTAAAGTATTAGAGTTGAAGCAGGTAACGGCATTTTGTTTAGGATCGACAGCTTTAAATTGCATACGGCGTTTGCCGAACCATTTACCATTAATATATACGTCTACATTATATTCACCTGGTAATACAGGGTTACCGTACTTAAAGCGTGAAATATCGATCTTTTGCGCATCACCAATCAAAAATGAAGAGTCGAACTCGGCTTCCATCGCATTATTGTTTTTGAGTTCGTCTGCATACACCATCACTGGCACAGTCATGCTGATTATGCCAGAGGTTAGGTAAAAACAAATATGACGCTTTAATAATCTATATGGTGCGTGCTTTTTTGACATAATAAGAATCGCCTATATTGTATAGGTACTTAAAATTATTGGTTATCTGGATGAAAAATGATTATTGAAACTTAATTGGTTTCTCGACACGTCCGCCATAATCATTCACATTGATAAAGCTCATTTTTTCAGTATTGGAGATTTTTAATTGAACACGATCTTCAGAAAATGGCTTTAACATTAAACCTTTGGGTAATAAATCAACTTTTTTATCACCATTGACTTGATAGATTGAAGTCATCGTAATGTGAAAAGGTGTTGGGTTTTTGATGACCACACTTTGACCTGCTTTTTGCCATTGCAGCTTATCGGCTGCTAAATTAGCATCTTCTTTAATACTCGCAGGGCGGTAGAAGAATTTAATTCTTGAACGAATTGCAAGTTGTAAAAAATTATCTGGTACTGATTCGGCACCTTTACCTGTTGGTCGAGGTGGAATATCCAATACGTTTAACCAAAGTACAGATTCTTGCTGTTGATTTAGCTGTGATGCACTTGGTAAAGCTGTAATCCGGAGAGTTTGGCTTTTTGTTGCTTCAACACGCGAAATCGGAGGCGTGATCATAAAAGGAACTTTTGATTGATCAGGTGTACTTTTTGGATCTCCTTCATCAATCCATGCTTGGACTAATGCAGGTTTAGAGCCATTATTACTGAGCTGTAAAGTGACTTCACGTGCATCGGAAGGATAAATAACGCGCGTGCCGTGAATGACAATCTCTGCATGAGTAGCAGTTGCTAACATTGAACAGAGTGCAAAACCAGACAAGAATTTACTACCGTTAAATGACATGTGAAACATTCTCAGAAAAAGGCGAAAGTGATGAAATACAGAGGAGTTTCTATGTTCGAAAACATAGAAACTCAGTTATCAATAGATTATTGATAAATAATTGTGTATTGAACTGAAGTTGTTACTTCACCAGCAGTTGAAGCGCCAGTTGCATAGTATTCAGCATAGTAGTTAAGATCAGCGCTACCGCCTTCTACAACGTCAACCCACTGAGAGTTAGCTTGAGCACCAGTAGCGCCAGCAGCTAATACAGGGATTACTTGGTTGTTGTCACCAAGTAATTGAACGTCAACGTTTTGAGCACCAGCAGCAGCTTGGTTGATTAAACGACCAGTATTGAAATCAACAGTTGCACCTGGTTCGAAGTAAGTTGCAACTTTACCAGCTGAACAGTCTTCCAAGTTGATTTGGAATGGAGTACGACCTGCTACATCACCAGCTTTTGCTAGAGTTTGTCTAGAAACAGTAGGAAGAGTAACTGTGAAGTCTTTACCTGCTGGAGTAACGATGTTACAAGTTTTGTCAGTTACTAAACCATTGATTGTAATTGTTCCGTCAGCAGCTTGTACATTTGCAATACCAACAACTGAAAGAGCAGCGATCAAAGCAAGTTTTTTCATAATAATTTCTCAAATACATCAGTTAAAAGTTTGAATTATTTATATTACCTTTTCAGTTAAATTTTTGCGCTGAACAAGTAATGTGCGAAATATACCATTAATTAGGGTCTGTTGACACTTACTGTTCATAATTAACCCTATAACGGTAGCCATAAAAATATACAGGCTAAGGCAACAGAACTTTGATAATTTCTTTTGAGCTTGTCATATCGAGTAGCTATTCCTCTAAATTGCTTTAATCTACAAAACATATTTTCAACTAAATGCCTGATTTTATATAAATACCAGTCCATATGGT
>NZ_JBWZQN010000101.1:0-5628 GCF_056724605.1 Prolinoborus fasciculus
AATAATTCAAGTGAATTTGTTTGAAAGAAGAACTTTAAAAGCTTTATTTTCACCCGATAAAATACCCATAAAACAAGAGGAAGCTCAAATGAGCTTCCTCTTGTGAAAAATTGTGGGACAGCAATGGTGTTAACTCTCTTTTTTAGTAGCCTTCGTTTTATGTAATAAGTTATCCAAGAATGGATCATCATAATATTGTTTCATAATTTACAACTCCTAGTTCCCTCAGAATACGCTTAACATTATTTTTGAATTCAATAAAACTTCTCTGTTTACTCGGAGTAGAAGGTATAGCTATCTTACGCTGCTCCAAAATACAGAGTTGATCATGTTTTTTACCGCTAATGATACGAAAGCTCTTATGTTTAAGTAGTTGCTTGACGTATTCATTGATGTCCTTATCTTTTGAGTAGTACATGGCTTTCCCTAAAAGCAGATAGGAGAGTGGAATCTCCTATCTGCATAGTCCTTTATCCTTAATAGCGGTCATTATTAGGATTTAACTGATTTGCATGATTATCCAGGGAATCCCAATAGGCATCGTTATTAGGATTCATGCTATCAGAGCGATCGTCGTTAGGTGTTCTAGACATTCTATTTCTCCTATCAAAGTGGTTATCTAGTGATAAGCATCATAGAAGTTATACAAAGGACATTCTTGGATTAAAAAAGGATAAATTTAGATAATTCTAGATATTTTCATTTAAGTTCATTCTGTAAAGTTAAGAAAAAGAATAATTTGTTAAAAGTAGGAAAAGTTCACTATAACTTTACAAAAAATTAAATCCTTATCTTAAGTGTATGAATTAAATTAATTAATATGAAATATATATGGACTTCCATTTTGATCTAGAACGGTAAATCATCATTAAAACCCACCTGAATGCGGTGGGTTTTTTATGTCTTGAAGATTGGTATTGAGTTTGCATAAAGCCCGACTTATTAGAAGAATCATAAGTGTTAAAGCATTATCTTGCTTTTGATCAGCACAACTCTGCATCGAGAAAATAAATGAGATTAACAATACTAATAGAAATTAATGATCTAAAAAAGCGATCATTTTTATAAAAACTTGCGGTTTTACCTATTTTGAAATTTTTCGTATTCTAGCTTCACAAGATAAGCAATCCCAGAAATAAGCCAGAGGAAATATCTCATGAGTTTAATCAATACTGAAATCAAATCATTCAATGCAACTGCTTACCACAATGGTCAGTTCATCGAAGTTTCTGAGCAAGACCTGAAAGGAAAATGGTCAGTGGTGTTTTTCTATCCTGCAGATTTCACCTTTGTTTGTCCAACTGAATTAGGCGATCTTGCTGATCAGTATGCTGAATTCCAGAAAATGGGTGTAGAAATCTATGGCGTGTCTACCGATACTCATTTCACCCATAAAGCTTGGCATGATACCTCTGACGTGATTGGTAAAATCCAGTATCCATTGATTGGTGATCCAACCTGGACTTTGTCTAAAAACTTCGAAGTATTGATTGAAGCTGAAGGTCTGGCAGATCGTGGTACTTTCGTGATTGATCCAGAAGGTAAAATCCAGATCATTGAAATCAACGCGGGTGGTATTGGCCGTGATGCACAAGAGCTTCTTCGTAAAGTGAAAGCTGCACAATATGTACATGCGCACCCAGGTGAAGTTTGTCCGGCAAAATGGAAAGAAGGTGAAGCAACACTAGCGCCGTCAATCGACCTGGTGGGTAAAATCTAATTCAAACCTAGTTCTTTGAAGCAAAAAATCCAGCACAAGTTGCTGGATTTTTTATTTTTTTAGTTTAGAGATTTATGAATTCTAGACAAAAACATCATGCCATTTGATTTCTATTTGAGAACAAAATGAGAATTGAGGAATTGCACTCTATGCTTTTTAAGCGGCTTATGCGAGGCAATCAAGTAAGCGCAATACCATGCTGAATGATTGACTAGGCCTGAAAACAAAGAAGCCTCTGCTTTCGCAGAGGCTTTTATTTTATAAGGCGCTGTAGTTTCTTGTCGTTTTAAACAATTTTCGCATAAACGCATCTGAATGGAACCGGATGAATTTATGGTTTTCTTATGCTGCGAATCATAGGTATTTAAAAAGTATTTGTCAACCAAGGATTATAAAAATGGTTAATTAAATTATTTGTTTTTAAAGCGAATTTTCAAGTTTTTAGATAAAAATATGAATAAAATCTTAGATTTGATGGAATTTTAACTAAGTCAGAAAAATGAATAAAAAGCAGGTGAAATTGAACAAAAAGGCCTTTACGAAAAACATATATTCTGGAAGATTTTAATAACCTGTTTGATTGGCGCATGGTACATAATTTCTGTAGTTTTTCAATGACGGATGATCAGTTTGGATATCGCAGTAATTGGTAGTGGCATGGCCGGACTGGCTACAGCCAGAATTCTCCAGGACGCAGGGCATCACATCACGATTTTTGAAGCACTTCCAGGTCGCGGCATGGACAGTCATAGCCTTGAATTTGAAGGGGGCCTGATTGACGCACCTTTACGTGTGATGAACCCCTATCTGTGGAAAAACACCCTGAGTCTAGCCACACATCTGGGCATTAAAACTTATCCGGTGCGGACCTATATGGCCTGCAGCTGGTTATTTGAAGATAAAACTGAAACCTGGCTGACCACATCGCGCAGCCGAATTGGCAATATCCCGATCATCAATAACCGGAAAGGCCTGCAACAATATGGCTGGCGTCTGGTCAAAGGCCTGTTGCAGTTAAAAGTTGCATTGACCAAATTCTTTAAATCGAAAAATCAGGACATCAGCCTGGCAGAATTTATCAATCGTAACGAGATTGAAGAAGTGTTCTGGCACGGTGCGGTGATGCCGGTGCTATATACCATCTGTACCTGCAATCCGAAAACCATTGGTGAATGGCCAGCTAAACCGTTGTTAATTTTTCTGCGTCAATTAACCGATGGCGATGCGTTACTGCGTCTGCAAGGCGGTACACCAGCGTTGGTCGATAAGCTGATTGAAGGCATTCAAATTGAAGACGGTTCAGCAATTACACTGGTACAAGAGCAGGGCGATCAGGTCAAAGTTGAAAATGCGGCCGGTTATTCAAAACTGTTTGACCGGGTGATTGTCGCGACACCGACCACCAAAATTGAGGAGTTCCTGGATCCGGTACAATTCGCCAGTGAAATTGAATTATTGAAGAAATTCAAATTCGAACAAGGCGAACTGGTGATTCATACCGATGCCAGCGTAATGCCGCCAAAACGTAAAGACTGGGCCGTACTCAGCTATATGATGGACCGTAAATTTACTCGTCAGCAATTTACCGTGTGGCTTAACTCGATTGAACCTTCTCTGGTCGGCAAGTCGGCCGTATTTCAGACCTGGCGTCCGGTAACCGAGATTGATCCGAAAAAAGTGATCAAATCGGTGATGCTAACGCGTGCAGTGGTCGATGCCAATACCGTAGCACTGAATAAGGAATTGCAGCAACGTCATCTGGATGCCAATCGTAAAGTCTTCTTCTGCGGTTCATGGTCATGTGACGGTTTGCCAATTCTGGAATCGGCAGTGACCTCAGCGATGAAAATTGCGGAAATTTTTGGTGCACCTTTACCATTTGAGGGTTTAAAACCTGTGGTCGAGGTTGCACCGCAACTGGGTTATTAATCCATGCAATGGCTTCAGGCACTGCGTCAGCGTCTTCCCCAGCACAAGTATGCAATTGATGCCGCTGTGTTGGGCGATCATGCGCAATTTCCCTGGAGCAATTTAGGGTATTGGCAAGCAGGTCAGCAGGATTATACGGCTGCCTGTCGTATGCTCACCGATCACCTTGCACAAACTGTAAATTTAAATTCAAAAGATAAACTGCTGGATTTAGGCTGCGGTCAGGGTGCAAGTTTGCTGTACTGGCAACAACACTATCAGGTGCAATATCTGGCGGGGGTTGAGCTGCAGGCTGCCTGTGTGGCTAATATTCAGCAACATTTGCCAGAACTGAATGCCATTTATCAGGCGTCATTTTTGCGTTTAAAAGAATTGCCATTTTCCCAGCGTTTTGATGTGGTGCTGTGTCTGGATGCGGCTTATCACAGTCCTGTGCCTTTATTCTTGGAGCAGATCCGTAGTGTTTTAAATTCAAATGCGCGGATTGGTTTTCATCATCTGGTTTTGTCCGAGCGCTGGGAAAATTTAAATGCCTTACAACGGCGTAAATATCAGTTTTTATTGAAATCTGCTGATGTGAATTTAAAAGATTTAATGACAGTGGGGGCACTGTTTGCCTGTCTGGATCGTTTTGAATTTAAAAATATCCAGATTCAGGATCTGTCCGAGCCGGTATTTTCCGGCTTCGCTGATTACGTGCAAAAAACTTTGAATTCAAAAGCATCAAATGATCAGGTTCAAGGCTCAAAACTGGATCATTTTAAAATTCAGATGACAGCGAAACTATGCCGAAAATTATATCAGGAAGGGATCATGAGATATGTGCAAGTGACGGCACAATCGAAGCACTAGAAAGTGTAAGAAGACTCAGCTGAAAATACCAAAACCCAGAAACATCAAAGCCTCACTAAAAAGCGAGGCTAAGATATGGTGCCGGCACACGGATTCGAACTGTGGACCTACTGATTACAAGTCAGTTGCTCTACCAACTGAGCTATGCCGGCATGGTGGAGTGCATTTTACAGATTTTTTTTGGCCACGCAAGCCAAAAAATAACCGTTCAATCAGTTTCGGCAGGATTTGTTTATTTTGACCAGATGGATGAAAAGTTCTGTTTTTGACTATGTGCAAAGAAATGGCCCATATGTGAAGATATGGGCGAGGGTGAAAGCACAGGAATGGTTATGGATATGAGTCGGTTATACGGTTTATCTGTTTTTCAGGATGCGATCTAATTCTTGTGCACATTCCTCTAAAGTAAAGGCCATATCAAACTGCATTTGAGGTTTGAGTTCTTGAGCGAGGCTTCTCCACTGTTCGATGAGTCTCAAGGCTTTTTGAATTTTATGTTTATTGATGTCCTTGGCAATGGTTGGGGTATAACCGCCACGTTTTGCATTTTTAATCTGTTTGGCATAGTTTGCGCTGTTATTCATGTTCACTCTCCGAATAGCAGTGTATCTATTTTTAACTTCAAATTTGAATGGCTCGGTTTACTTGGTTATTTCTTTCTATCCTGTGGTTTTTATTCTCCTTTTAGTTAATTTATAAGCAACATAACATAGCTTTGATGACAATAAAATTAAGCTATTTCTGTGCCAGTTTTTTGTTTGAACACATAAATAAAAACCTGAAATGAATGGCGTACAGAAACTACACAATTCATCAGTTTTTTGGTTGATGAAAAATGAAGATTTTTAAAAATAGAATTGAGCGTAAGTGTTGTGTTGCAAAAGATTTTTATGAACGAGGACTGGTATTAATTCAATGCCTTTGCCTAAGGCGATAGATAATAATATTTTAAGATCTAAGCAGATAATTTTTTTTACTGATGGGATGATGGATAAAATTAAGGTGGTGTTTCAAAAAGTATGCTGAAAAAAACAATATGGCTTTTGATAAAATAGAGGTATGAAAATAACGCTACAAATCAAATGTCCTACCTGTCTAAGTAACAATATAAAGAGAAATGGCATCAA
>NZ_JBWZQN010000102.1:0-5264 GCF_056724605.1 Prolinoborus fasciculus
GCGCGGTTTTAGAAGGAGTTGTAATTTTTCAAAAAAGATTGAAAACCATTTTAAAGCTTTCGACTTAACCTTTTTTTACATCAATAATGGCTTCATTTAATGTCAGCATACTTTTTGAAACACCACCAGAACTTTCACAATAGCAGCATGACGCGCTTTGCAGTCGCTATATTTAGCTACTGTATCAATAGACCAGACCAAAACAACCTTACCCTGCCCTGATTCCAGTTTTTGCAAATCAGGGCAAGACTCAAGGAGGTTTACTGGCACCACTGGTGATAAGTGAGTTGAGTTGCTGCAGGCCATCATCATCAAAGCAATGGTTGAGATACACAGGACGATCAATGATCTTTTGCACTTCACGCGTAACTGTTTCGACTTGCACGTGCTGCTCTGATTTTGCTGCTTCATAATCCGCACTCATCTGGTTAATTTGATTTTGTTTATGGGTTAGAGCTTTGAGATGGTTTTGCTCTATTTTCTGAATTTTTATCGTGCACTGCTCACCAGCCTTGCGCAGCTTTCCGCTTAAGTGATTGGTGTAAGCAACTTGCCCTAGCCATAAAAAGAAAAAGACCGCAATTGCGATCCAGTGTTTATATTTCCATAATAGATTTAGAGTCATTTTAAAAATAACTCCATTTCAATTTTCCTGCGATTCACCAGACCTTGCAGGCGTTTGCCACGAGCATTTACCCATAAGCCAAATTGATCAGCTGCCGCGTTATAATTTTTCTCATTCAGCCTTTTGACCAAAGTGGATTCTTCAAATGCGGTAGGTCCAATGTTATAGGCCAATGAAACCAAGGCATCAAACTGATTCTGATTGATCGGAACATTGACTGCGCTATTGACGGTTTGCTCGAATTTTTTCAAGTCATGTTGCATGTAGCTTTTGGCTTGTTCCAGTGTGCAGGTATCCCCTTTTTTGACACGAATAGCATTTAGGTATTTTGTGGTGCCATAACCAATGGTCCATACCCCCACGCCATCATCGTAGGCATTGAGCCGTAGGCTTTCAAAATTACGGATCAGATCAATACCACTTGGGCTGATGCTCATTTCATCCGTAGCGATACCCAGCATACTGGTGACATCATCGTAAGCAGTTGCAATCAGTTTGTCAGCAGCATCAACCTGTTTCTGGGTGAGTTTGCCGCCGCTAATCTTTCGCAAGAAATCAAAAATATGTTTCATGGGTTGTCACCATCTTTATCCGTATTAAAAAATTTAGGACGTGCACCACCCTTACCCCAAATATAGAGTTGTCGGGTAAATAGTGCGAATAAAATACTTACTGTAGTGTAAAAAAGGGTTCCGGCCGGACTTGGCGAATACTCATCTTTAACAAAAAGTGCTGCCCCAAAAAGGATCGACAACACCAATAGAAAATCGATGTGTTTTGGGAGTTGAATTTTTGGATGAAATGCCATGATTGCAAATGAAACTATAAATAATACCAACGCTGTTTTACTTATGATTAGCAGCATCTTCATTCTCCTTTTTGACTAAACCAAGAACTCTTGATCGAGCCAAACTCAGCAATGCTTCAGCTGTACTCTTACCAGCAGCGCCCAGAATGAAACCAAATAGCTCTGGATAGTTACCACTAGCAAGAAATAAACTTGCCGGTTTAGCAAAGACCACACATAAAATGAAGCCAGCAAAGAATCCTATCCAGCGATCCCGAGTCGGCTCCTTGCTTAATAGAAAGCCAAAAGTCGCACCCAGCACACCCGTAAAAAGGATGTGTGAATGGTTCTTTATGCTTTCCAATACTTGACTAAGAAAGTCCATATACATCCCCTTTAGCCATACATCCCCCTAAATTATTGACATTAAAAAAGCACCCGAAGGTGCTGTTATTTTGTTGATCGTTAAACTTCTACTTGTGAATGCTGCCCTGTTGGTGCTGGCCGCAGGATCACTTGATTGGAAACAAATACTCTGGCACCCAGGTTATAAGCTGTGCCTGATGTACAAAGGACTGGACCAGATCCTCCATCGATCTGTACCCGATACTCTGGATGCCTCACTGATGTAATGGTGCCGATGTATTCGGCATGTATTGGATTAAGCAACTTCCGCAGTTCAAATAAGGGATTATTCACGGCTGATACGCTCCACTGTAATGGTTTCATTGACCTTTTCATGCGAAAAGCTACCTGATACCGAATCAATCACACCCCACCACTGGCCATTAAACGCAATCGTTTTTCCGGGTAGCATCTCACCAATATCGAAGCTTACCGGGATATCAGCGAAAGTATGTAATTCCTGAATGTTGGCTTTGACCAGTTCATTTTTACCGTAACTGGCACCTGACACGACGTTAAATAGTGGACCAGTGACTGCTTCTAACGGTATATCACCTGAAGTACCGCGTTGCTGTACTTTCAGACTTTCACCACTTCGACTATTCACTACCGTGATGGCATTGAAGTCAGCAATGTATTCATCATTCTGTTTAATGTTCTGCTGCATCACCAGGCTTTCAGATAACAAAATGTCGTAATCATCCACGGTCATCGCGTCCCAGTAGCCTTTCTGATACCGGGGTAAGATGCTTAGTGTATTACCTGCTTTCTGGCTATAGATAAAGCCACCGCCTGATTCAGCGACCTGCTTTATTGCATCGATTGGTGCAAGTTCGACATAGCTCAGGCTCTCCACCGGTATAATCCAGCCCAGTTCATCAATCAACTTCCAGTCCAGGTTGGTACCGCTATTCGCTCGATCCAGTTCAGCCTGAACTAGTTGTACAGAGGTTCGCTCGTTATCCTGGATAAATGAACGTGTTGGTCCATATTTATCCGAGTTTAGAGCTGTGATACTTCTCCCTGGGTAAGTGTAGAGAACACTGGCAAAACGCCGGGTCTCCTCTGGATCTTCAAGCAAAATATGATGCTCAAATCCATTGATCGTAACTTTAAGGATAACAGGCTGACCATTGATTGGTTGTAGCTTGTCTTTTTCCGTATGAGCCACGGTAATGGAATAGGTCCAGCACCATTGCGACCGACTGGTGCTATAGGTGCCATCCATGACTTTGATTTTCTCGCCGGTATCCAATCGCTCGGCTGTTAATGTATTCACGATATACCACCAGTTCCTTTTTGGCAGTGCTGGAATACAGTCATCTGCACCAAAATTTAAAACAACGTTGTGCGAATCAACGTCATGACATAAGCAGATAAAATTTAAATCACCAGTGCCCTCATATTTAGGCGTTTCAGGCTTTGGCCAAGGCTGAACCGGATGCTTGCGATAATGAATCGCTTTGGCTTTATCCCAGGGCAAATCTGACTTGGTGATAATCTCAAGGCTCTTATCCCATTCAAATGAAAAGCGATGCTCAAACACCTGGGCTACTTCATGTGAATAAGTAAAAGTCTTACGCCGACGGATCATTTCCTGCCAGACTGTTTCACGGTTGTGGCGCAGCTTGATCGTTTCATCATGCAGGTAGCGCTGATGGATAAAACGCTTATCGCCTTCCTCCCAAATCACATACGCATCCGAACTTAAACCGGTCGCTTGCTCATGAATGGATCTAATCGCCCGAGTTAATGATCCTGCCTGCTCATGCCAAATATCCACTTGATTAGAAACCACCAAACCCTGGTCATAAAAAAGAGCCTCATTCGAGACCCTTAATACTGGTTTGGCCCATGGTATTTCTGTACTACTTAAGGCTGCAATCGCTTTCTGGTAGCGCATAGCCGATGTGGCTGCAGCAGCCGAACCAGTAGCCAACTGAGTTTTTGCAGTAGCTACTGTTCTTGTTGCTGCTGCATTCGCAATTTGCGCCTGTGTATTAGCTACAACTGCTGTGGTTTCTTGTGCAATCGCTGTAGAGGCAGCTCTGATTCCAGCCGCCTTGTCTAAGAACATCATGCCGATATTAAGGGCCTTATAAGCCACAAAGGCCTGACCAGCAAGCATCAAAGTTGAGACAATTGTATCTAGGTTTTCAGCGACAAATTTAATAGCCTCCGCAACTTTAGCACTTGCTCCGGTTGCAGCATCCGCCTCACCAATATAGACCGTCCATGCTGTTTTTAAGTTTTCAATTGATGCGCCGATGGTTGTTGGGAATTTAGCGAATTCTGCACTAATTACTTCCGATTGGCTTAATAAAGCCTTGGTGACTACATCCGTGGTAAGCTGACCTTCCCCGGCCATCTCACGAAGTTTACCGGTAGTAACTCCTAAACCATCTGCTAAAGCTTGGGTTAAACGTGGCGACTGCTCCATCATGGAGTTGAATTCATCACCACGGAGGACACCCGAACCGAGTGCTTGGTTTAACTGGGTGATAGCGGCTTCATTTGCTGCGGCTGATCCGCCGCCAACTTGAGTTGCTTTGTTAATGGTTTCAGTTAATGCGAGCGCCTGTTCTTGAGGCCATTTCATTTCTTGACCAATCTTGGTCAGTCGAGCATAAAGATCACCGGTTGCGGTTAAGTTGGAGTTGGTATTAATGGCAACATTTTTAACATCATCCATGGCTTTTTGTAGGTTGCCATGCTCACCGATTGCAATAGATAAGCGACCAGATAGGTTTTTATATTCATCAGCAGTCTGTGCAATCTCCATTGCTGTGGTGCCAATACCAAGTGCTGCTAAAGCGCCAGTTAAAGCATTAAAGCCAGTTTTTAAACCCTGTAACTCTCCTGATACACCTTTTGAAGATTGTTCAGTTTGCTGTAGTTCCTGTGAAGTTGCCTCTAATTCTTTATCAAGTTGCTTTACTTGTTGGGCGGTTTCTTGTGACTGAGTACCGAGCTGATCTACTTCTTTGGTTGCACTGTTTGTATCACCTACAACACTGGCTGATCCATTCTTAAGTGCTGCAAATACATCCTTTGCTGCTTTTTCTGACTGATGCATATTGGAGACAAATGCCTTGGTGTCAGCATCCATCACCAGTTTAAAAGTAATTCTTACCAGACATACGGGCCTCTAAATTTTAGGCATTAAAAAAGCGCCTTGAGGCGCAGCAGATATAAAAAACCGACCTCTTATTGGGTCGGCTTACTTAAGAACTTCTATTAATTTTGCTATGGCTTGTAGTATGGGTGCTAATTGCCATGTCCCTACACCTACAATCACCAAGAAGCAGACAATGTAGGTCAGAGGTGGATCAGGAAATTTGAACAACACTTATAAGTGATATTTTGCTCCCCAAATGATGTTATAAACATCAATATATGGAGTATTTTATGACACGTAGACCAAGAAGAAATCATTCAAATGACTTT
>NZ_JBWZQN010000103.1:0-5147 GCF_056724605.1 Prolinoborus fasciculus
GCCTATCTCAGTGATGTGCTGAAAAGGTTGCCGACACATAAAGTGACCCAAATAGAAGAATTACTGCCACACCGCTGGAAATCCGACCAAAATTAAAAAATAGGCATGGGATTCAGCGGACGCTTACATTTTACTGCGCTCTAAATCCGAATATAAATAATATTTTTTCAGATCATTGCTAACTGTATATTTGGGCATTTTCTGCATTTGCGCTTGCTCCTGCAAGAAGTCCTGGCGCAACTGATAATATTCTGGCACATCATCGTAACGAATCACCCGATAACCGGCCATAGTCAACAATGCATCCTGAAAACCCGTTTGCTGAGGGCGCTTTAAGATTAAGGGATCGTCCACTCCCACCACGGCTAGAATCTGGTGCTGCTGATCCAGAATTACAAAATCTGCAGTCAGGTTGCGGTACTTATGTCGAGTCCGGTTAAATTTAGTAGTCATTAAGGCATCATAGGAAACATGTGCCAGAATAATGTATTCAGGTAAGACTTCTCTCAGGCGAGTGAAGGTCAATTGCTCATTCAGGTTAAAAATAGCACGTTGCTTTAACGCACTGTCTTGTGGTTTGGAATTATTTCCGAGCTTTTTCCATGCCATGAGCACGACACAGAAGAGCAGGAAACTCCCAATCATAATATAGGTGGTCATGCCTAAATCCTTGCATTCTTATAATCATTTTTGTTTTATTGTTGTGCAGTATAAACCCACGCTTTATTTTAAATAGAGCTAACAACCAATCTGTTTAAATACCCATACAACTGGTATCAAAACTCGATTCTATGTTACCTAAAGTGACATCTCTCTAGATGCCAATGAAAGTGGATTTAAAGTACTGATAATGCACTCTAAAACATCCATGGAATTGATCGCAATACATATCTGCCCAACTGTAGGACAATTCCGACAAAGTGTTATTTTTATATCACTTTTTTAAAGAACTTAGTCCAAATAATATATTCTTTTACACTTTCAACGAACAAGCTCAGGCTACGTTACTTTACCCAAGAGCTAAAAAAAGACACCGAAGTGTCTTTTTATTAACTTAATTATGCACGTGATTTGGGCTTCGCTTTAGGCTTTGGCCCACCAAACGGTTTTTTGGCATCGCCTGTTTCACGCGGCGGCAAACCAGTGTGCTGGGTCAGAATTTGACCACGTTCAGGACGTTTCTTGGTATTTGAAGGACGTGACTGAGCCTGTGCAGCCTTGCTACGATTCCCTTGCTCACCGGTACGTTTTTGCGAATCACCGGCAACCGTCGAGTTCTTCTTACGCGCCGATTGATACTGACCATCTGCACTGCCTACAGGCTGATAAGTCGGAATCAAATGCTGTTTCGAATTACCAATCAAATCCTGACGACCCATTTCTTTCAGGGCTTCACGCAGTAAAGGCCAGTTGTTTGAATCATGATAACGCAAGAAAGCTTTGTGCAAACGACGACGCTTCTCACCTTTCACAATGTCAACATTTTCAGTATAACGCGCCACTTTCGCCAGCGGGTTTTTACCCGTGTAATACATAGTAGTTGCAGTCGCCATCGGTGATGGATAGAAGGTCTGTACCTGATCGGCACGGAAACCATTCTTCTTCAACCAAATCGCCAGATTCATCATGTCGTAATCGGTGGTGCCCGGATGCGCCGCGATGAAGTAAGGAATCAAGTATTGTTCCTTACCGGCTTCTTTACTGTAACGATCAAACATTTGCTTGAAGCGGTCATAGGTACCAATACCCGGCTTCATCATTTTATTGAGTGGACCTTTCTCGGTATGTTCAGGCGCAATTTTTAAGTAACCACCGACATGATGGGTGACAAGTTCTTTGACATATTCAGGGTTTAAAACCGCAAGGTCATAACGTAGGCCTGAACCAATCAGAATCTTTTTAATGCCTGGTAAAGAACGCGCTTTACGGTATAACTGCGTCAATGGCGCATGGTCGGTATGCAAATTCTGACAAACGCCCGGGAATACACATGACGGTTTACGACAGTTCTTTTCAATCTCAGGATCTTTACAGGCCAAACGATACATATTGGCTGTTGGGCCACCCAAGTCCGAGATAATGCCAGTAAAGCCTGGAGCCGTATCACGGATTTTTTCCACTTCACGCAGAATCGATTCTTCAGAACGGTTCTGAATAATACGACCTTCATGTTCCGTAATCGAACAGAAAGTACAGCCACCGAAACAGCCACGCATGATGTTCACAGAGAATTTGATCATGTCAAACGCAGGGAAACGGGCATTGCCATAAGCAGGATGCGGCAGACGTGCATAAGGCAGGTCAAACACATAGTCCATCTCTTCCGTAGTCAACGGAATTGGCGGTGCATTCAACCAGACATCACGTTCACCATGCTTTTGCACCATGGCACGCGCATTCCCCGGATTGGTTTCCAGATGCAGAATACGGTTGGCATGTGCGTAGAGCACTGGATCTGCAGCCACTTCTTCAAAAGCAGGCAAACGAATTACGGCCAATTCGCGCGGCGGTAACTTATGTTTAATCGCTTTAGAAGCCGGTTGCAGTTGCACAATTTGTGTATCAGGATCTAAGTCATCCCCTGCTCGCACAATCGGGTTAGCGACATGTTCTTTTTGAAAACCTTGGTACTGGCTAGAATCCTTGCCTTGTTCAATCTCACAACCCTCGATATCTTCAGTCATGACATACGGGTTAATAATTGGATCAACACGGCCAATGGCATCGACATCATTCGATGCAATTTCCACAAACTTGGCTTTAGAGGCACGGTTGTGTTTATTCACAATAAACGCTGTACCGCGAACATCAGTAATCTCGTGAATTTTCTCGCCACGCGCCAAGCGATGCATGATTTCAGTGATTGAGCGTTCGCCATTACCGTACATTAAAAGATCGGCTTTTGAATCCATCAAGACTGAACGACGGACTTTGTCTGACCAGTAATCATAATGTGCAATACGACGTAACGACGCTTCAATACCGCCGAGCAATACTGGTACATCCGGATAAGCTTCACGAACACGCTGGCAATACACAGTTGCCGCACGGTCTGGACGTTTGTTTGGCTGATTGTCTGGTGAATAGGCATCATCAGAACGGATTTTACGGTCAGCCGTATAACGGTTGATCATGGAATCCATATTCCCTGCAGTCACACCCCAGGCAATATTCGGTTTACCTAAAACGCGGAACGCATCCACGCTGGTCCAGTCTGGCTGTGCAATAATACCGACACGGAAGCCTTGTGCTTCTAGCGTACGACCAATAATGCCTGAACAGAAAGATGGATGATCGATATAAGCATCACCACACACCAAAATAAAATCACAGCTGTCCCAGCCGAGTTGATCCATTTCCTCGCGTGACATCGGCAAAAATGGCGCAGGGTCAAAACAAGACGCCCAATATTTGTCGTAATCAAACAACGCTTTTGGCGCAGTCTGCATGGTATAAGCAGTAGACATGGCTAGCAATTCTCGGCTGGCAGATGATAGGAGATCTAAAAATAAGATCAAAGATGAAAGCCGATTATTTTACCATGAATCGGCCCTAGCTTGCTTGATTATAATTTATACAAAATCAGAGACTAACTGAATCACGCTCTATTTGTCACTTGAATCTAAAGTTTAAATATTTCAAAAAAGAAATTGATTCTATTTATGAGGAGGAAAGCTTGGAAATAATCTCTAATTTGAACGGAGTTTTAAACTGAATGACAAACCCGTCAGTAATAACGCGGCAATAAACACAGTTAATCCTATCCAGCCATAATTTTCCCATACCAATCCGCTTGAGCTCCCCAACACGCTTGAACCCAGGTAATAGCAAAATAAATACAGCGACGAACCGACTGCCCGATACTGTAAGGACTGGATCGACACCCAGCTACTGGCAGTCGAATGGGCAGCAAAAAAAGAAAAAGTAAAAATCAGCAATCCAATAAAAACAATAACCAACTGATCAATAAGCATCAGCGCCAAGCCCACAAGCATCATCAGGATCATGGCTGCCAATATTCTGAATTTTCCATAATGCCGTCCCCAGTGTGCTGCTCGAGGGGAGCTATAAATACCAGCCAAATAAGTAATCGAAATCACGCCAATCCAGACATGAGATAATTCAAATGGCGCTTGGATCAAGCGATAACTCAGATAATTAAATACCGAGACAAAGCAGCCCATCAAGATAAAACCTTGCAGGAATAAAACCCGAAGTTTTGGATCAGCGAGATTCTGCCTAAATGAGTTTTTAAAACGATTCAGCTTGATTGGATAGGCTTTAAAATGTTGCGAAGCGGGTAATAGGTAAGAAAATAATCCAGCGATACAAAGATTTAAGATACCGATAATCAAAGTGGCAGATTGCCAGGAGATAAAATCCACTAAAACTCCGGCAATTAAACGCCCTCCCATACCACCTATCGCTGTGCCAGAAATATATAAGCCCATGGCAAAACCGATATCTTTTTCTGCAATTTCTTCTCCGATATAAGTCATCGCGACCGCAGCGACACCACTGACTGTCAATCCAATCATTACTCGTGTGGTCAGAAACACCGACCAGATCGGCAATATTGCACTTAATAGTAATAATACTGAGACTGAAAATAGCGACCAGACCATAATCGGCTTACGACCGAATCGGTCTGATATTAGTCCAGTAAAAATCAGGCCAACTGCCAAGGCAATGGTAGAAAAAGATAAAGGGAAACTGCTTTGAGTCGGGCTGACCTGGAAATAATCAGCCAGAATCGGCATCATCGGCTGTACGCAATACAGTGATGAAAAAATGGCAAAGCCAGCAAGGAATAAGGAAAAAAGCACTGCTTTAAAAGCAGAAGAGCCATATTCAATATGGCTTGAAGATGAATTTGAGGACATATCCGCTCCATAGACCGGTTCAGTATACGCCTCTCAATTTTATTTTTATGTGATGTTTCAGTCGAAATAGCACATAAATAACATTTATTTGACTAACCCCCCATAAAAAAATCCCCCTCTGCTAATGCGGAGGGGGATTTTGGAATAATGAGCTGGCGATGACTTACTCTCACATGGGTAACCCCACACTACCATCAGCGCTAAGAGGTTTCACTTCTGAGTTCGGGAAGGGATCAGGTGGTTCACTCTTGCTATGGTCGCCAG
>NZ_JBWZQN010000104.1:0-4990 GCF_056724605.1 Prolinoborus fasciculus
AAGTGTCACTGGCGTATTGTAGCTATAGTCGAAAGGCTAAACCGCTTACAGGGGAACTTCACATAGGCGGAGCGTTAGGAGTAGTTACATAGGACTTGTTAAGTTGCATGTTGGGGAAACCCTCGCAGAGATACAGGCAATGTAACGACAGGGAGCGCGTGGAGCGAGGTGCAAGACTTTGAGTCCTTGTCTGCATAGTCAGCAAAGCTATGTGCGGATACGACCGATATACGTGGCTCCGAAGCCAAATATATACAGGTAAATCGGCAATACTTAGGGGATATGTCATTTTTTCAAATGGCTGCCCTTAGGGTGAGTATTGCCGAAACTCTCTCAACCGTTTCCAAAGCCAAAGCACGAAGTGCGACGCTTTGGAAACGGTTGAGAGGTTGAGTTCATTTGTTTTTCTTTTATATATGAGCTTTAGAAAAAACTAACTTGCCTTAGGCTATTTTTTTATTTTACTTTTCTTGTGAAAAGTTTTACTTTATTTTCCTCCAATTACTACAAATGAAGAAGATTATTATGGAGACTTTGATATAGAGTTTTCTAATTTCTGGACAAATAGCAATTACTACTGCATGTTTACAGGGTTTAAATCCTATCCAAACTCAGTATATCCAAAAATACTTTATGATAATAAATATGATAAAGCTCGAGAATATATGCAAGAGTTAAAGAAACGTGAGGATAATCTCTTGGAAAGTTTACCAAGTACTTATGAATACCTAAAACATCTACACAGTAGAAAATAATATGGAACTTTATACAATTATTTTGTATAGTTTTTTTTGCTTTATAGGGGCCATTTTACCTGGCCCTACATCTTTATTGGCCTTAAATCTAGGTCTTAATAATTCTATAAAAGCTGTTTTTCTAGCTAGTATTGGAGCAGCGATAGCTGATTTTCTGATTATTTGTGCTATTGGTTTTGGACTAAAACAAATAATTGATGATTTTCCTATAATTTTTGAGGTAATAAAAACTCTAGGATTTTTCTACTTAATTTTTATCGCGTATATGATATGGAAATCAGAAAACAGTATTTCTGAACATAAAGATGATACTCATAATATATATAGATTACCTATAAAAGGTTTTTTAACAGCAATTTCTAATCCTAAAGTACTTGTATTTTTTATTGCATTTTTACCCCAATTTATTGATCCTAATTTAAATATATCTTATCAATACATAGTTCTAGGTATCGCTTCTTCGATGATAGATATAATTTGTATGACAATATATGGATTATTGGGAGTTAAATTATTATATTTTTTTAAGGATAAAACTAATCTACTTTATCTTAATCGTATAAGCGCTATATGTATGGCTAGTATAGCTATGTTCCTGATAATAAGGTAACTAGACTCTATTTTTTTTCTTATTATGATTTAGGACAGCTTGTCCTAAATCCTTCCAAATTTCCCATTTCATATCATTTGGGTCGATTTCAGCAGTTTTAAGCAGAACTCCAAGTAATTCTGCAGGATCACGCTGATCTAGGTTAGCAATCTCAAAAAGTGCGCCTAATTGGATAAGGTGGCGTGTACGAGCTTTTCGTTCAGCTTCCTTTTCTGCATTCAATAATTTTCTAACTGCAACTTTTTGCTTATTTGCTCGATCTATTGCTTTTTCAGCTTTGATTAAGGCATTAATTTTTTTCTCTTGGTCAGGTGTTCTGTACTGAATTTTGGCTAATTCAAGTAAAAGTTTTTGAGCATCATTAGGGTTCTTTAAAGCAGAAATATAGGTGATTTTTTCAAATAGCCATTCATTATTCATATTTAATTCCTTGATTCAGATACCGCAAAATTACAGGCTCAATACTCAAAGAACGATAACAAAATATTTACGTTCGAGTAACGTAATTTTGTTAAAGTCGTTCTAGAGATTGTCGCCTGCACTTCCATCAAAAATTTGATGGCGCGCTTAGACGTTTCTCAATTTCATTGAGAAACCTAAGCACGTTAGGGACTTCATCCCTAAAACCCTGAAACTTATTTTTTTCGTTCAATTGAAAATTGAATGAAAAAAATAAGTACCAAAGCTAGGAGCAACAGCATGCAACTAAAACAGGTATTGGGAAAAATCAAAGATATTACTTTTGGCGTGATCGCAGCACCGCTAATCATCATCATTATGATGTGGGCTTCGATACTTGATCAAAGAGCGTTTAAGAAAGAGCGCAACCGAAAAAAGGAACAGGATAAAACCTAATGGCGATTGCTCGTTTAAGTGTCAAAGTCGGTAAGGCAGGTAAAGCAGCACCGCATGCCGAATATATAGATCGGGATGAAGAAAAGAAGCTGAAACAGGAACAGGCAGAAACTGATCTTGAACATAGTGCTTATGGAAACATGCCGAAATGGGCTGAACATAATCCGATTACCTTTTGGCAGGCAGCCGACCTTTACGAGCGTAAAAATGGCAGTACCTATCGAGAATATGAAATTGCCCTGCCTAGAGAGATGAATGCCGAGCAACGCCTAGAACTGGTTGAGGACTTCATTCAGTCTGAGATCGGCTCAAAATATCCGTATCAATTTGCGATTCATAACCCTAAAGCAATGGACGGCAAGGATCAGCCTCACGTTCACCTCATGTTTAATGAACGTCTGCAAGATGGAATCGAACGAGATCCAGAGCAATATTTCAAACGCTATAACGCCAAGAATCCTGAACGTGGCGGAGCTAAAAAAGACAATACGGGCAAGGGTTACCAGGAACGAAAAACTGATATTAAAGACCTACGCCAAAGATGGGCTGATTTATGCAACAGCCATTTAGAAAAACACCAAATTGACAGTCGTATTGATATGCGAAGCTACAAAGAGCAAGGCATAGAGAAAGAACCCGAAAAGAAACTATTACCAAGCCAAGCTAAAGACCCTGAAATCAGGGAAGCCTTGCAACAGTCACGTATAGCCTATAAAGAGCTTGAGCAACTAGATTTAGGCGACCCTAAAAAAGACCTGAAAGACCTCAAAAACAGCCCAATTTCAGATAAAGAAATTAAACAGGGTATTGAGAGCTTTAAGGCTGATTTTGACAGCTTTAAACAGCTTGCTTTGGAACAGTACAAACAGCAGCAGAAATTAGAAAGAGAGCAACAGAAAACAATGAAGTTTAGAGGGATGAGCCGATGACACCTGATGAAAAAAAGCTATATGCACTGATGGCAGTTGCAGAACAACAGCAGAACCTAGTCAATCAGGCCGTTAAAGAGCTTCAAATCACGAAAGAACACATTCAAAGCACTATTGCTGGGCAAACCCACCACACTATATCAAAAGCGGTAAATGAGGGCTTACAGGACGGTACAGCAGAACTTATTAAGACCGCTAAAGCGCTTGGACGCTTGAAAAACTCGATTGAATCAGCCAATGATCAATTTTCATGGAAGTTAATCACCACTTTCTTAGGTGTTTTTTCAGTTCTCATACTGACTATGACGTGGCTATTTGCATCTTATATTAAGCCTTTAGAGAATATTCCAAAGATCGAGAGTTTAAGGCAGCAAGGTATTCAGTTTGATATTCAAAGTTGTGCCGTTGGAGAAGAGTCCAAGCCCTGCGTCCGAGTGATGAAAGAGCAGTGTGGCTATGGGAAGCATGGGGATTTATGCGTTATTGACCCCAAATAGCTGAATCTGAAAATGAAGGCTCTAAGCACTCATTTATAATTTTTATTATGTTTAAAATTAGTGGAAGTTAAGGAAATTATTATGTTAAAGCAATCAAGTTTAGAAAGAACAGAGTTTAAGGAAGAAGAACTTGCGCCCATTAAAAAGCTTGATTTGAATGATTTGAAAGTTCCTATGCCTAAAAACCTTGATCAGTTACTGATTTGGACATCCGAACTTGCTCAATATAATTATGCTCAATTCCTTGACCAATCCGAACAGCTAAAACTTGTTGATGAAGACAACCTGGAAGAACAGGCGGAAATCAGTCAGAAGCTTAGGTTCTATAGAGGTAATGCGCTTATAGAAAACCAAATCAAAGATTTCTATTTGAAAAAGTTACTTGATCAAGGGGAGGCAACAGTCAAAGGTTATATTAAAAGTCCGACTAAGAAAAATACCCGATATGCTGTAATTTCTTATCATGACTATGATTTTGTAAGCTTTGCTACTCCAGAGATTCTTAATAAATTTCCAGCCGATCTCATCAATTTCGTGCAAAAGGAAACACCTAAGACATTAGCGGACATATATCCTGAAGAAGCCGTGTTCTTATCAGCTATCAAAAAATTTATAAAACCTTTTAAAGAACAGTATAAAAAATTGGCTGATAAGAACAGGGAAATTAAGGAGCACAATACAGTTGCTCATAAAATTTATATAAAAATTAAAAATAAGGAAGCAACTTTGCAAAAGCCAACAGAGTCAAAGCCTAAAGAATCTAGTCCAAAGACTACTGAAAATAGTGCTGTCCCAGTAGAGATGAAGCAGGGAACCATTCAGAAAAATATGGCTCCACAAGAAAAGCCACTTACTGTGATTAAGAAGCGAAAATTTGCTTTAAACAAGGATAAGTAACTTGTAATGTAAAATTCTAAACAAAAACCCCTCTAAGTCTTGCAACTTAGAGGGGTTTTCAAGTAAATTCAGCGGTACGCAGTTATTTGATGCTACAACATCAAGTAACGAAGATCATAAGGTTTGACGACCGTTATGATTTCACCAAAAGGCTTGTACCTGAACTCTATTTTCACAATAAACAGTGTTTATATCAAGCCTCAAAATGATAAGTCTTCGTTAATTCGTGTTTTAAACCATCAAATAAGCATCCTAGATCGAGCTTTGCCCGCTTCTGCGTGTCCGTTTTACGGTCGGCATGCAGTACGTGTGGTAGGAATAAGTGTCACTGGCGTATTGTAGCTATAGTCGAAAGGCTAAACCGCTTACAGGGGAACTTCACATAGGCGGAGCGTTAGGAGTAGTTACATAGGACTTGTTAAGTTGCATGTTGGGGAAACCCTCGCA
>NZ_JBWZQN010000105.1:0-4521 GCF_056724605.1 Prolinoborus fasciculus
TTCATCTGTCAATTTTTCTCCTGCACGATAAGCAATAGATGCAACCGCAGTTCGTCCCGAACTTCGGTTAACGGTCTTAGTCGTACAGTGATAAATTGCCATGCCTTAGCCTTGTGATGGTTTTGCTTTTGCTTTTAAAAAATTGCGTAGCAGTTTTTTGGGGTTAAGGGGATTCCCCTTACGCAACGATGACTTGAACTTTGTTCAAGTCGTAAGTGCGCATTTCATGAAAAACACGATAGCATAAAGCCCGCTTGAATTCCAATTCATAGGGCCTTATGCTTGAGTGGTTTTCTATATCCTGAAATCTGAATCATGACAAAAGCTGCTGAAACTCTCGAAAAGAAAATCGAAGCCCAGTTAGAAAAGCTGAAACAGCTAAAGGCTCGTAAACAGGCTATCGAAGCTAGAGAAAAATCGAAGCAAAAAGAGCAGGAAAGAAAGGACGATACTCGACGCAAAATTTTGCTTGGTTCTTATTTAATTAAAAAGATGCAGGCCAATGAAGCCAATAAAGAAAAGATTCTTGCTGATCTGAATGAATACTTAACTGAAGACCGTGACAGAAAGCTTTTTGATTTACCTCTAAAAATAGAAACTAAAGATATTTAGGTAATTAGTAATGGATAAAAAATCTTTTTTTAAGCAATATTTTGAGATCGAAGCGAATTCCTCTTTGCCCCATTCAGAAGACGCTTACAAAGATTTTGATTTCGACATTATGATTTCAAATCCTATTGGAAAAGAACCATATATTGTTGTATTCACTCCAGTAAAGGATAAAGAATCCTTATCCCTCATTGTTGAACTTCCTCAAAACGAGTGTCACATTGACTTCGGACATACTGATATTTTCTTCATCGACAAAAAGCCTGTCAGAAAAGGTAAAAAACGAATTAAATTACTAAAACTTATTAATAAGTTTTTAAAGTCTAACGGACTAATTGAGGTCTAATCTTTTAATCATAACTGAAACCCTGATTTTTCTAAGAGTGGATAAAGTTCTCTAAATTTTTGAGGTTCTAAAAGCATGTCAGCAATACGAATAGCAAACTGTTGGTAGCTTTCAGTACCTTGAGAATATTTACTCATTTCCGGCATTTCAGAGAGTTTATTTGCAAATAAATGTCGTTGAGAATCTGTCATTTGGATAAAGAAATCAGGTGTATTCGGATCTCTTTTAAGATCAACAATCTTTTCAATTTTTGGTTGGTACTTTTGCTTAAAGCTAAATGAAAATGCTGAAATTAATCGCCCTTTTTTATGCTGCTCATATGTTGCAGTAATATCTGTATATTTATTAATTTGCTTAATAGCTGGCTCTAATACACGTTTTTTAAAATCATTCATGGCTGTGTATTCAGTATCTTCAACACCAATTTTGCTTCTAAAGTCATCTAATTCAATTTTTGGAGTTTTACCAACTTCACGCCATGCAATTAAAAGCTCATATAAGCGGATTGCATATTTACTGGTAAGTTGGCTGACTTGTTTAAGTTGATAACTCGTGAAATGTTGCTCAAGTCTTGTAATTAGTGGTACTACATCAGGTGCAAACGTAATCTCTAGTGTGGCCGAATCATCAATATATTTAATACGGCTTACCCATCTTGATTTTACTGTACCTACATTCCCTTTCTTATCTTCTTCTTTAAAAGAAAATTGTCGATCAAATAAGTTTAAAACAGCATTTTTTAATGCTTTGTAAGCTCCATCATTGCTTATATCAAAGCGGCTAGCATAGTCCTTTGCATGTATTTCTAATTTACTATCGGCTGTAATACCGTTGCCTGTTTCTCTTGCATTAAGAATTGCTAAAAGTATTAAACGCTGTTCAGTTACTTCTAAATTATAACTAGCATTAATTAACGCATTATCCTTCACAACAAGCTCATTTTTCATAATCAGATTATATTGTTACTTATAATATGGACATTGTAAATTGAAGTCACTAAAGGGTCAATACCTATAATGTCCCTTTATAAAGACTAAATGTCCCTTTATAACCGACTAAATGTCCCTTTATAACCGACTAAATGTCCCTTTATAACCGACTAAATGTCCCTTTATGAACGCTAAAAGCCTTTTGTAGAAAGGCTTTTAGCGTGCGTAAAAGCATTTAAAAACTTTAAAATATATATAAAAGCCTAAGCAGGCATAAAAACAGCCCTATGCCCTCGCTAAAGCTCGGACGTTTTAACCTCGCTTCGCTCGGTTGAGGGGCTGTTTTTTCAAAGGTGAATTGAGAGTTCTAAAAAGAAACTATGCCTTCGCTTCGCTCAGAAAGCTTTATGCTCGCTTCGCTCGTTCATAAATCAATTTAAGTACAGTCGCTTTGCTCTGTTAATCCCTTTATGAAGTAAGAGGGAGTAATTGTAATCAGAGAGAAAAACACGAGAATTTTGATGCCAGGTGGTCGCTCGTAGACACTCGCTTGGCTCTTATTTCTATAAAGCAAAATGCTCAAGTTCAACGTATTACTTTAATTTTAGATAAGCTGTAAAGTATCTATAAAATCAGTGATTATTGATCATTAAATTAAATAATTAGATCTCTTAAGGTATCTCATGCTTAAACTAATATTGAATCTTTTAGTTTTTTTCTTCGTTCCGTTAGTGGCACCAAGCCCAATATTTCATCTCTATGCAACGTTGTTAGCAGATTTTTTTAACGAAATTAATTTTGGTTTTATTCTTTTGTGGGTAGTTGGTGGATTACTAGTTGGAGCATTTTTATCAGTTGTAGCTTACGAAAATTTTGTTTTTAAGAGTAAATTTTTAGCTACTTTAATCATTGGTTTATTATCCTCCCTTGTTCTTTTTGGTGCTTTATCCTTTGATTTTCCAAAGATAATTAGCCTGTCTATCGGAATTAGTTATTTTATAGCTTTTGAGGTTACGGCATTTTTCTGGAATAAATCTGCAAATAAATTAGAAAATGAAATCTAAATAACCATCAAATTTAGCTCGATACTTTGAAATTTGGCTTTAGCCATAGTTCAAAGTCGAGCCACTTTGCGACACTAAGTATCTGATTGGTTTGAAAGGAACAGAGCAAAGTACCGAACATTAATTATTTAGGGTCAACCACACAATAATCAGCATTTTTTCCATAGCCACACTGTTTTTTTATAACTCTAACGCATGTTTTCCCGTCACATTTTGATAGGTCTAAGCTGTATTTTTTCAGGTTGTTCACTTCCGATCTGCGCTGCTGGATTTCATCCATACTTGGTACAAATAAAAATAATGCCAAGAACAGCACCATCACCAACGCTACAAAGGCACTGGCAAACACGGCAATGAATTGATAGTTAAGACGGCTAGTTGCCTTGTCTAGTTCCTGAATACGGCTCTTTAATGCCCCTATAGCCTGTTTATTTGTCTCCTGTAGCGACTTTTCAGCCTTATCTAGAACCCCACTAGCTACTTGGGCGTAAAACGTCTCTAATCGCTTCTTATCGTCTGCTATGGCTTCTCTGTATTCCTTCATGGAAGCCAATAAAATATATAACTGGTCGTCTAAATCGTCGTTTTGGTTACTCATAGAGATGGCCCATCTTTACTTATGCTTTGGCGTCGTTTCTGCTTCATGGCTCGTTCTTGCTGTTGCTTTAACTGCTGCTGATGTTCCAGTTGTAGGCGTTTAGCTTCCTGATCTTTCTTCCATTGCTCAAAACCCTTTTCCACACGGCTGAAGCCTTGTTCTAGGATTTTTTCCTTTTTGGGTTCTTTGAATTGGAGCTGCTGATTGTTTTGCTGTTTGATGTTGTCATTGAAACGGCTAACTTCAGTATCTATGCCCTTTCTGCGTAACTGAGTAACCTTGCTGCCTTCATGTATCGTGGCTTGTAAGCCGTTACCTTGTTCGGCATAGCTGCGATGGTCTATTTTTTCTTTGTACCCTGCTTTGTCCAGGGCGTAATTTGCAAGGTTTGCCCAGGTGGCTCGAATCTGTTTGATTTCTTCTTGGCTTGTACCCATGCCTAGGCTTTTTCTTTTGGTGTTACTTAGCTCAATTTCCGCTTTTTGAGTAAGGACCAATTTATTTTCAGGGTCTAATTCTGCTTTGCGAGTTGTCAGCAGGATATGTGCATGATGGTTTTTATCATCACCACCTTTGCTGGGTGCATGAATCGCTAAATCTGCAACTACCCCATAGCGATCTACTAAGGACTTGGCAAAGTCTTTAGCAAGTTCCTTGCGTTGTTCTTCATCCAATTCATCAGGCAAGGCAATAACCCATTCTCTAGCGGTTCTGGCATCTTTCCTATTTTCGGTTTTTTCCGCCAGATTCCAGAGTTCAGCACGATCAATTTGAGTATCTAAGTTCGAGATAATTTCGGTATAAGCCACACCTTCTTTTCTCGTAAAGTCGTGTGTTAATCCTGTCCGTTCATCTGTCAATTTTTCTCCTGCACGATAAGCAATAGATGCAACCGCAGTTCGTCCCGAACTTCGGTTAACGGTCTTAGTCGTACAGTGATAAATTGCCATGCCTTAGCCTTGTGATGGTTTTGCT
>NZ_JBWZQN010000106.1:0-4262 GCF_056724605.1 Prolinoborus fasciculus
AGCAACTGGCAGAAACCTTATTAAAAATTTCGTATCCAATTGGGGCTGCACAGCGTGCACTTGAAGTCACCATCGTACTTAAAGAGCAAATTCTCTCAGGCAGTTATCCACTCAGCTACGAACTACAATTTGGGGAGTGGTTACGGGAGGAGTTAAACCAAGGTGCTTTGCTCCGCGCACATACAGACCCTGATCTGAGTATTTTGCTGAAGAAAGCACAAATGCATCATCGTAGTTTGTTGGGGCCAAGTTTGACACAGTGGTCAACGGCAATTCCTGAACAGCACCTCTGGCAGGCAATGGCAGACACCTATCCCTCTATTGTGGCACATTGGGATGAGGATGCCGATGAACGTAATCAGATTTTGGCCTTATGCCGTATTTATTTTAGCTTGATAACGAATGAGATTGTGCCTAAAGACCAAGCCGCACACTGGGTGATAGCTCAGTTACCGTCGCTGCATCAACCCATTTTGCAGCGCATGATCCAAGAATATAAAGGTGAGATACGCAAACAAAACTGGCAACAACAGCATCAGGCTTTAGGCCCTGTTGTTGACTTCCTTAGTTCAAAAATTGATGAACAATTTAATAAGAAGAGTAGCCTAATCAAGTAATAGTGTTTTAACCAAGCATTTTGAGCTGACGGGCTTCTATAAGCCCTACATCCCCCAACTCATCCCTCGATCTTGCTTAGGTTGGGGCTGTTCCATTTCCATTTTCCGTTCCTTCATCTGGATGATATTCGCTTCAATAGTTCGGACGTTTCGAGCAAATTCTGCTGCGCTTTGGCTACTTCTGACGAGACTGACTGCTGTACGGTTGAGATTTTCTCCAGTACGTCCTCGTAGTTCGTTGTAATTTGGCTCATCTCTCTGACTTTGCCATTGATCTGCTCGGTATACGTTGCCGTACTTCTCTCTAATTCGTGAAATTGCGTCTGTGTTGTCGATAATGACTTTTGTGTTTGCACTAAGCCTTTCTGTACGCTCTCCATTGCCTTTGATTGTGCTGATAAGGCTTGGATAATTTTCTTTTGCATCACGTCTAAACTCTGCTGTTGCTGCTGCAATTGCGCTTGTTGTTGCTGTAATTGCTGCTGTTGTTCTTCGATGATTTTCAATAACTGTGTTTCTAATTCGGTCATCGTTTAATACCCCATCGGAATCATGTAACCGTTCTGCCATTCGCCTGCATTCTTGTTGATCTGAATACATAAGCGTTGGGCTTTGCTGTTTTGCTGTCTGCATGTGCTGAACGTCAAACTGCCCCCCGATCGGTTCAGGTGATCCACTCGCATTTGTTTCTCGTTGATCGTCATATTGAGCGTCTGAATCTCGCTGTACTTGCTTTTCCCCATAAAACTGAGCGCAATAATGAGAATAATCAAAATAACAGCGCCCAAAATCAGTGCCATATTCAAAGTAGTAAGCTGTTTCAGTAGGCTTTTGTTCTGAACTTGCTGTTCTTCTGTCTGTATCTGCTCGTTCATTTGCTTTAAACGGCTCAATTTGGACTGTAGCAAGGCTTGGTACTGGTCGAGCTGCTTTTCGATCTGCTGTGAGCTGTTCTGTAGGTTCTGCGCTAATTTCTCGTCTGACTGTTGGATAGCGGTCGCTGTGATATTGGCTCTTGTGCTTAAGTTGTCTTTGATAATCTGTGACGTTTGCTCGATACCGCTCAGAAGTTGTTCCTCGGTACGTTGCAATTCGCTGTTGTACTTCTTGTCGATATTCGCCAGTAGCTCTAAAGCCTTGCTCATAAACCTCTCCATTCAAACGGATAGGACGTGTTGCGCCCTCATATGGATTTTCAATTGATATTGATTTTTGGGTCTGTCGGGTGACTTTGACGTCATTGGACTCAAGCCATTCAACCAATTTTTGCCGATCGGCAATTTCACCATTGGCAACGGCTCGATAGATACGTTGATGTAATTGCGCTTTAAAGTCCCGAACGTCCTTTGGGAGGTTCTTCTTATTGATTAAAAGCTGCTGATTGTTCGGGTCATCAGGGTCATACAGTCTATGTTCCGCATTGGTAATCTGCTTAAACAGATCTACTCGATCGAGATCTACCGGTGCATAAAATGGCTGTAGCCGTTTGCCTGTCGAAAGTTCCACATTAGGAATCACAAAATTCAGCTCAAGCCGAGTCTCTCCAGTAACTTGGTTCACCTTATCTTGGTGCTGTACCCATAGAACTTTATACTGATCTTGATCAAGGCCAGGAAAAAGACACTGCTCAAAATTCTGCATGATCTGCTGTTTATCCTGGTCAGATAAATCATGCTCGTAAAAGGATAAACAACCGCTGGTATATTTCTTGGCAAAAGGGCTGCTATCAATGAGTTGTGCTGTCAGCTCCACATCACCACTTAAAACCTGTGCATGTTCTCGCACTCGATCTTCACCAAGTAAATAATCTAGACAACCTTTGGATAAACCTGTGCCATGTCTAAAAAAATCAACGATCATCTGGACGTAACTCCCGAAGTTGCTGATCTATGGAAATCAACAAATGAAGTAACTTCACTTTGTCAAAAGTACCTGTCCCTGCAATATCCGTATTAATAGCCTTGGCAATCTGATTGACGTTATTACCTATGCGACCTAACTCTAAAATTAAAGAACGTTCTGTCTTGGTATATGAAGATTCAACAACGTTTTTTGCTTTAATTTTTTGGTCATCATCTGCTTTTGAATTATGAATCTGTGTTGCTTTCTCTACTGCCGATTGACGTAGCAACTTTGCGATTGAACCAAAAGGATTATTAGCATCAAGCAATTGGTACTCTGATTCTGAAAGTCTGACTTTAAACGTCCGTTCCCGAACCGCTTTCTGTTTAGTTACTGAATCTATTTCCATTTGATCAATCCAATTCTCGGTATGAAACCGGTTTAAGGGAAAATCTTTGATTTTTCTTTAAGCCGGTTTTCGGGGTATCGGGGGTGAAGCCCCTGATCAAGGTCACAGCTTAGCACTATTGAACATCGTGAAATAGGGGTAACTGTGTATCCTTGCTTATCAATTACGGACAAATTTGTTCTATAAATTATTAAATCAAATGACTCGGTATATAAACTCTAGAAAGTATTGGCATTAATCTTGTAAAACTAAAGACGCTCAACTCTTTCTCACCGCCACCACAGCCTTCGCTTCGCTCAGGCAGATGGTGGACGTTGAGAGAGTTTCGGCAATACTCTCCCTAAGGGCTGTCATTCAAAAAATGACACTTCCCTTAAGTATTGCCGATTTAACCTGATTAGGCTGACGGAGCCACGCATCGGTCGTATCCGCACCATGCTTTACATACATGGTAGACAAGGACTAAAAGTTTTGTACCTTCCCCCACGCGCTCCCTGTCGAAGTATGGTGGTATCTCTGCGAGGATTTCTCCAACATGCAACTTAACCAACCTATACAACTACTCTCAACGCTCCGCTTGTGTGGGATTCCCCTGTAACGGTTTAGCTCCAATCTCTCGATCTTCACTATCGCTACGATGCACCAGTGACACTTATTCCCTCCACATGCACCGCATATCTTCCTTTAAAAAAGGCGAACAGAAGCTGATAAGGCTCGAATACAGTCTATGTATTGCTTATTGGATGAACGAGAATCAAGTAACGAAAGACTTTTTACTGATACAATGCTTGCCATTTTTTATCAATTTGATAGAATCTGAAAAGCGGTACAAGCCGAAAGGTGAAATCAGTACGAGCGTCTAACTCTGCTGATCTTCGTTACTTGATGCTCTTAACATCAAATAACTGCGTACCACCAAATTTAAGACAAAACCCCTCTAAGTTGCAAGACTCAGAGGGGTTTTTCTTTAGGTTTTAACTACAACTTTTCATTAGAATTGTTGCAAGGACTCTTTTTTTATATATTTCAAATTTTTTAACAAGATTTTTATTTGTTTCTCCTACTCCTAACTCATGCCCGAAAAAGAGGTCAAGCATGTCCGAAACCTTGCAACTTGAACAGTTAACAGAATCTTTACAGCAGCTTTTGGGTGAATCCCTCTTTGCCATTTATCTGTATGGTTCAGCTGTTGATGGCGGGCTAGGTCCAGAAAGTGATCTGGATGTTTTGGTTGTGGTGAATCAAGCACTGACACTCCATCAAAGACAGCAACTGGCAGAAACCTTATTAAAAATTTCGTATCCAATTGGGGCTGCACAGCGTGCACTTGAAGTCACCATCGTACTTAAAGAGCAAATTCTCTCAGGCAGTTATCCACTCAGCTACGAACTACA
>NZ_JBWZQN010000107.1:0-4151 GCF_056724605.1 Prolinoborus fasciculus
AAGTATTTGGATTGTCACTGCTTGCTCCAAAGTTAACATGTTGAGCAGTCCAAAATGACCGCTATATTAACCAAGGGGGTCAGTTTTTAAATGCCATTAGGGGGTCATTTTTACACTGCCGCTAACAGCATCCAAACCAAGTTTTCGACATGCCTGGAAAAACAACCAGTTTGCTTTAGTACCGGTCGATACATTCTATGAACCTAAATATATAGAGGGTAAACCGCACTGGTTTGGTATTTCACGTGAAGATGGCAATCCTTTTACCGTTGCGGCGATTTATGATGACGCACACATTGATGGTGAGAAGATCAGATCATTTTCGATGCTAACCATAAATTCAGATCAACATCCCTTTATGAAACAGTTTCATGACCCGAATGACGAAAAACGCTCGATTATTGTAATTCCGGAAGAATCACGACATGACTGGTTGCACTGCGATCATGAACAAGCCCATGAATTTTTCTTTGAAATGAAAGATGAGTTTATTGCAAAGCCTAGAGATCAACGTTTATCGGGAAATTAAAAAGCCCTAAACCAAGTTAGGGCTTCGTCCATGTGAAAAAGCTATTTTTGCTCTCTCAATGGATTTTCCGGTTCTGCATTGGGTTTCTTCTCTGGTTTGACATGCTTATAAGATGCCTGATTACCCTTGTCATCATTTGATTCTTTATGCGGATTTGATTCTTGCTCTGGCTTATTTGTCATATGTATCTCCTTCATATATCTATTAAGAGATAAATATGACATCTGCTGCTAAACATCAATGTTATTTATGTTGTACATTCAGTTTTCTAAAGAAACAAACTTTCCTTCAAGTGCTCTTTTACATTACATAATTCCTGAAGTCCATCTGAGCAAATAAGCTATTCAGCCTGATCGTAGACGGTACAGCAGAGAATATGAATTCGCGTGCGCGCCGATATCAAATACATGAAATTTTCTAACCTTACCCACTGCCGGAAAAAGTCTTTTCATCTCAGCAAAACCTTTAGGATGCTTGGCCTTAATCAGTCAATCCCCACCAGCTAATGCAGTTTCAGCCTGTGGCCTCTTTTGAATTGCTTCAAGAATTCGAGCATGGGTGATCACACGCATAAATTTTATGGTATTCCAGTTCTAAGCAGCTAAGAATTTATCAAAACGTAATCCTATTGAAATGATTCTTTTATAAAGTATTCCTTGTGAGAAATTATGTTTAGATCCAAAAATTTCATCAGTAAAGAAAAACCCCGCCAACTGATGATTGAACGGGGATTGATCTTCATTAAGATGTCTGATGATTTGGCACATTATTCAATATTTTTCAAGCAATCACGACACTGTTTGACCTCATCATGGTCACACGTGTAGTTAATTTCAGTCGCACCATGAAGACCAAATAAACAAAATATAAATTGCATCATGTTTTTCTCCTAAGTGTAAAAAGCTCAATCTAGGATCAAGCTCTATTGCTTTAAATATAGAATGATTCAATATAAAATGATTGGATCAGCGATCTAGAACAACTTCAGTACTCAGCTCTGTTTAGCCTTTAAGTAAAATTGAAGCTTTTGGGGCTAAGTTCGTACAGGCTCTTCAGCTTGAGTCGTCTGATCCTTTTTACAATGATCACTTTTACAATGCTTGCTGCTCATCATCTGACACATTTTCTCTTTGCAAGATTTAAAACAACAGCCGACCATCACGCCCATGCCAAATGCGCATATACATCTCATCATAGCTTTGTCCTGTCTTTTCGTGAAAAGAGATATATAAATAACATCTATTCATGTATCTCTCCTGAGGGAATTTTCAGGCTTTATGTTGTGTATGAAAACTTATGTGAAAGAGAATGAGCAAAAAATACAATCAGCAAAGAAAAAACCAGATTTAAGACGGAAAAGAAAAAGCCTGTTTAACTCTCCTAAATTAAACAGGCCTTATAATGTGCTGATTTTTAATTATTTTCATTAAGTTCTTAGAATGACGCCAAGATATCACTAGCCATGCAGCCAATCTGTGTAGGATATATAGATGCAATGTTTCAAAATATGAAAAAACCATTACTTTTGTTAATTAAATGACTGTAATTTATCCAAAAATCTTTTTAATGAACAAATAAGACGATTAAACAACCAAAACCTAAGAAGAATTGCTAAACCTATAAATGAGAATAGGTTAATTCAGATTTGTAGGAGAAAATTCCTTATTTCAGTCAATATCGGATGTTATGAATGTTCAATGTCTCATAAAGTTTATAGATCCCTGCTTTCTTTTTAGTCATTTCTCTCTATAATTTTTCATATGAGCAATAACAATATTTTGGCAGCATGAAAAATCGCATACTAATTACTTTATTGATGATTCTGGCAATAAGCGGCTGCCAAAAACAGCAAGCAGAGAATTCAGCCGAGGCTGCTGCAAATATTAAAGCGCAGTTTGAACAGTCAGATAATCAACTGAGTGCTTATCTGGACAAACTCGACTCTTCAACAATTAGTCTGGAAGAAAGAACACGCATCCTGTGTGAACAATATCCTAAAGAATATAAAAATAACTACATGCCTGCTCTGCTAAAACTTGCACCCAAGGAATATACAGAAAAAGAGTTGCTCACAGACCTAGACAATGCCTTGAATTTCTACAAGCTAAAAGCCAATATTCAGTGTTAATAAATACTTAGTCTAATCGTGCAATGAAATATAAAAAACCGCCTGATTCAGGCGGTTTTTTTATGAAGAGCGTAAGTCTTAAACAGAATTAACACTGCGGTTTTCACTGATCTTGTTGCTGTTGGTTACTGTTTTGCTGTGGCTGTTGTTGCTGTTGGCCTTGCTGGTTTTGTTGCTGATTGCGCTGCGGCTGCTGTTGTTGCTGCTGCTGGTTATTTTGTTGCTGATTTGGGTTTTGCTGGTTGTTTTGTTGACGCTGCTGATCTTGATTGCGTTGTTGATTTTGCTGTTGCTGTTGTTGCTGCTGTTTCTGTTGGTCTTGCTGTTGATTATTAGCCATGGTGGTATTCCTTACTATTTGCTTTAAATTAAAAGCCGATAGGTTTCGACTTAATATCCACTCTACGCATTTTTTAGATTTCGCCAACCTTTAACCTGTTACAGATTAATTCAATGTAAAAAATAGTAAGATAAGTACTTGAAGTGGAGATTAATGCGCAACATAAATTACCTGATATAATGCAACAGAAACATAATGAAAGATTATATAGGTCAAAAATTTATTATCCAATAAAAGGAATAACTTAAGTCCTATTTCATATATATGAAATTTTTAATAAAATTTAAAAATCGTTATCAAATAGAACCAATTAATACCTATATTATTGATATCTATTAATATATAAAAATCAATCTAAATCTTCTATATTTTTAAAAGATTAAACAAAATATTAAAAATCCAATTTTTTTGAATATTCTTAATTGTAAGGAAATACGATACTTAACATGACCTCACCAATAACACTTAAGCTGTTTCGAATTTATCTTGACTTTAAGTTAAATATTTTTAGCTATTAATCTGGTATTAACTTAGGTCAAATCATTGTTTGTAATTATATTTATTAATCTATTTATAATGAATAAGCCTCTTTAAAAGAGGCTTATTCTATTCAGTTTTTATTAGATATTGACTACTTTGACGATAATCGTTTGAGTATCTTCCTGCTCTTCGGCCAGATACAAACGTTTAAGCTCTTTGCTTTTCACTTTGAACTGCAAATTCTGATAAGAAATCGTGCTTGGTATCTGATCAAAATATTGACCATCAGCGTCAATTTCTTCCTGAAATAATGGTGTACCCAATTGATAGTCAAGACTTTTTAAGACTACATATTTTACTGTGGTTTTCATTCCAACACCCTACTTTCACTAAGCACTTTATTTTTATTTTTACCACTGTTCCGCCTGAGAAGAAACCTCTATTTTTGAAAATAGCCCAAACTTTAACCACTCAGATTTTGCGATCAGGTCAACATGAAATTACACTGATCTATGAAAAAAATTTTAACTTTCATAAAAATATAAATTAGGACTTACGCATTGACGGATTCAAAAAAGTATTAAAATAGTTTATAAAGTATCTGTGATCAGACGAACTAAACATGCTTCTACAGCAACTTGTACATTACCCATTTATATGGGCTTTCTCATGAC
>NZ_JBWZQN010000108.1:0-4127 GCF_056724605.1 Prolinoborus fasciculus
CTATCTAAACATCTATAAAAGTTTATGAATATAAACCTTATTAAATTAAAGATTTATACTTTGTTTACATATAAACTATGAATAATCATGTAGCTTACCATATAACATTTCGATAGTCTTTTTTTGCTCTAAATTAGAAAGCTCTAATTCTTTTATTCTTGCCTTTAAGGTTGCGATTAAAGCATCTTTTGAAGTGTCGGAAGTTTTTTCTAACACAAGTTTATTATCATTTTTACTATTATTCATGGCTCTAATTTTTTTGATTCGATCCGCTATTTCGGGTTCTCTATAAAGCCAAGCTGTAGATACTTTCGCTTTTTCCGCTACAGTCTTAAAGTTAATAGTTATGTTTTCCTTTAACATTTTTTGTATGGCTAGTTCTGTACGCTTTATGGCATCATTTTTCTTCTTTAAAGCATTTGCTTTCAAGCCTTGTGTGTTTCTATCATGAGCCATCTTAATTATCCTCTAACGGTGTAATAATTTTCACTAATGATTCTTTAATACGCTCATTCATTTCTAACTGACGAACCCAGCCATTCTTTTGACAAGTTTCAATAACCACCTCGGTTCTTTGTAATTGTTCTTTATGCTGAGGTAGAAAGGTGCGATCAGTTCTAAAGTTCGGACAAGTTAAACAAGCATTTGCATGTGGACACCCTCCCTGCACAACAGGTAATGAACAAAGTCCATTTGGCAAAGTTTGCATTGCTATATTTTTTTTAAGCCATTGAGCATCAATATAGTCTGAACTTGTGCCAAGAGTTAGATCACCAATAATATCTTGGTCATTAAACTTTTTACCGTTTATATCAATCATGGTGTTATTAAATTTTTTAAATTCATTTTTTAATGTTTCATCCATAATATGAGCATAAGTGCTAGTCATTGTCGGACTTTCGTGACCTAAATATTTTTGAATAATATGTTGAGGCACACCATTATTAATCATTCTTGTTGCTACAGTATGTCTAAATTGATGAAATGAAAAGTGATAAGGTCTTCCACTTACATCACTAATATTATTATCTACAGCAAGCTTATTTAGTTTGGTAATTAATGTACCTTTAGACCTTGCCATACCTGCTCTAGGATAATTAGCACCATTTTCTTTAAATTTTGGTGTTGTAAATAATAGCTCAGGTGCTTTTCCAAATTCGCAGACCATCATTTCTTGCTGTTCTTTTATTACGTTAACTAATTCTTTTGAAATTGGTACAGTATGATCCTTTCTCATTTTATGTTGATAATATTTAATAAAGTAATCTCCTTGATTATCAGGAAAAATACAATCAAATTTCAAACTACAACATTCACTAATCCGCATCCCCACTTCTTGTAATACCAAAAAAAATCTCATTATATCTGAGGGGAGTTTGTCTATATGATGATTTAATTTACTCATTATATCTTCAGGAATAAACTTAGGAATAGCCTTTTCTTGTTTAGGATAATTCATATCGGTTATTAATTTAGTATCACCGAACCTAAGATATTCTGACTCCTCACACCATTCAAAATATGCTCGAAGTGATGATGTTCTTTTTTTAATAGTTGTAAGTTTCCAGTCAGAATTCGACCATTTAAAAAGTACATCTTGAACTATCAACCTATTGATTTCATCAGGTTTACACTCTGATTTTAATGTATAAAGTGATTTACTAAAACACTTTATAGCATCAAGACCAGAAACTAATGTCCCGAATGATCTAGTTGGGTAAATGGCTTTTAAATAAGCTTTAGCTGAAATTAAAAGCCATTCAAAGTGGATATTAGAAAAGTTAAGTCGTCGTATTCCTGCTTCTCCTTGAGATTTTTTGACGGTACAATCTTCAAAAAACCAAACATTGTCATTTTTTATAGGAATTTTATTTAAACATTTTTGATATATATCATGATGGTTATGTCTAATTACTCCTTCGCCTATCCCTGACTCAGCCATTAGCTGTTTTGCACTAATGTACCCACCATTAATAATAGGTTTAGTATTAATCTGAGTTCCTGTTTCTAATCTTTCTAAAGCATCTAACAGAATTTTTCTTTCAGTCGCATGTTTATTCTGAGTTTGCTTTTCAATCTCAAACAAAATTTTGTTATGCGCTTCGGGATAACTTTTTCTAACAGCCATATCAAAAGTTTCTGGAAGACCTGCAACTCGACATACTTTCTTTACTGTAATAACTTCCTTCTTAAATAAAAGAGTATCTAATGCTTTTAACAATCTTTCATGTTTTTCTTTATTTCCATATCGAGAAAATTGACTTTGAGTTTCAATTATTTTTTCAACAACATCAGGTAAAAATTGATATATATAAGAGTCATTAACTTCTGCTTCTTTAGCTACTCCTAAAATACTTATCTTTGCATTATGACTTACATTCTTGGTTTTACCTGATTTAAAACGCTCAATTGCATCTAAACAGCATCTTCTCGCATGGTTAGCATGATTAGTAATACTTTCATTCTTAGGTGCTTTCAATGAATTTACATACAGCATTACATCTCTAAACTCTCTATGGAGTTCAGTAAGTGATACATTTGCTTCTTTAGCAATATTCTTAAAGATTAACTTAGCATTTTTACTAATCACAATAGGATTGCCATTTTTTATCCTATCAATAGCTTCTATTGCCTGTTTTCTAATATTTTTATGCTCAACTTTAATATCTTCATTAATAACTATGTTTTCAGCGAAATTCTTGCTCATTAACTTTGATCCTTTTTAAATTTTTGGAATGCTGTCTTTAAATCTTGATCATTTAAATGAGCGTAAGTATTGATGGTTGTTTGAATATCTTTATGCCCCAGACGTTTCTGAACATAAGAAGCATCCCAACCACTTCTTAGCAATTCTGTTGCATGTGTATGTCGAAAAATATGAGGACTAAATGGAATATTTAGAGTTTTAGCCAAACGACTGAATTTCGTGTAAACAGCACTGTAACTTAATGGCTGTCCCTTATTCTCGCCCCATATATTTACAAAAACATAGTCAGAATCAATATCGTCAAAGTCATAAACAACATAATCTGTGTAGCGTCTTATGAGATCAGCACTAACATCAATAACTCTAGTTTCTTGGCTTTTAGCCCTCGCATTATTAAGGTTATCATCACGATAAATTACATGAATTGTGCTATCCCAACTTTTAATATCTTCATGCCTTAAACCAAGACACTCACCTATACGCATACCTGTTTCATGGAGTAAAGCTACTAAAAACTTATCTCTGCGGTTAGCACATGAATCTAGAATTTTATTAACTTGTTCAAACGTTAATGTTTTTGGGATTCGTTTTGGCTCTTTAACTTTAAGAATACTGTGTTTAGCAAAGTCAGATTTACTAATATGGTGTAGAAATGGTTTGTAGCTTTTATGCTTAGATTTGCTTAACTTCTTATCATTTAAAGCTAGTGCGCTGCCTAATCTTGAATGGTAATCATAAAATGCTGTTATTGCCGTAACTATCGTATTTATTGTTTTTTCTGAACGTAACGACACCTTTGAGGAAAAAGGAATAATATTACTTGCATCTACTGTTCCTAATTTGAGAAAGTTGATGAACTCTGACATTTCAATTAAACCGATCTCATTCCAACTATAGTTCTTCAAAGACAGAAATAGCCAAAACTCTTTAAGATGATAAGCATAAGAACGAATAGTATTGGGAGATTTTCTAACAGAACTTAAATACCTTAAATAAAGATCAATTGATGGTATAGCTAAGTGATCATCACCAATGACAATCCAAAAGTCTTCTGTTTGATTATTAATTCGTATTTTCTGCACTTTCATTAAGTAGAATCTACTATGTATATGTGTTTAGATATAAATTCTACAATGTATATTATTAAGAGTAAATCATTCTTTGTTTACTTTGTATATTACTATTTATATGTAGTAGATAACGCTGCCAGGCTGTACCGCAGTTCTGGCATGTCCATTCTCTCATTCCAAGATCAACCCTACCTTTCGGACTACTGCTTGATATTTGCTTACAGCACGAGCAGATCTGGGTGGTATAGGACTCATTGACTTCTTCAAACAATACGCTTGCGTTCTCGCATTTATACTTGAGCATTGTTTTGAGTGCTGAAAATCCTGTATCCAGGACCGACTTCGCCATC
>NZ_JBWZQN010000109.1:0-3917 GCF_056724605.1 Prolinoborus fasciculus
TGTACACAGTGCACTGGGTTATGTATCGCCTTTTGAGTTTGAAGCAATGTACTATGATAAGATTAACCCGTTAGGTCAGGTGGCCTAACTTAAATAAAAAAGTCTCCGACAAACCCGGTACGGTTCAACATGTCTCCTTTAAGCTTGTTACAATGGTTTCATGTATATCAAATCTATAACTAGCCCCATTAAAACATTGGATTGCTGGTCGCTGTCTATCTAATGGTAAATTTAGTAGTGCAGAACATCCTTCTAGATTTTTACTCCAATAAGCACTTTGCCGCTTTAATTCCATCTCATTTAAATGTTGATGCTGCCATTGAGCATAGTCGGCATATTGAATACTCAACTCAGATAAAGGTGAAGGAATATTTTGAACATACGCTGTATATAATGTACTCAATTCTTTATTTAAGACTTCAAAAGAAGAAATATCAAAAATAATATGATGCACTATAAACAATAATATATATTCTTCTGATGCCAACTTTAGTAAAAATACACGGAACAGTGGACCTGAGGATAGATTAAATTGACTATGAACTTCATTCTTAATGTACTGTTGAACTTGTACATCTCTCTCATCCAATGAAAATTCCATGAAATCAACAACAGGTAATTCTATTTCAAATTGTGCTGCAATGGTTTGTACTAAAAACTGGTCAGATATATTAAATGTGGTACGAAATATCTCATGACGACGCACAATTTCATTCAAGGCAGCTAGCATCTCTGGTATTTGAACTTGCCCAATTAGTCGAGTCATCGCAGATATATTATTAAATTCATTAACACATTTGACCTCCTCCTTGGACAGAAATTGCTCTTGTTCAAATGAAAGAGGAAAAAAGTTAGTTGAATTTTTAATTAATGACTTCATTAATTATACTTCCAAAATTAATTTAATAGTACTCAACATATTCACCTACTAAATAGTAGAATATAATCTGGCACATTTTGATTTTTGACCAGTTCCTAATGCAAATTAAAATAATGCGGAACATTCCATTTTTTGATTTTTTTCACCAGAACTAAGTGGTAAAACCTCCCACTCAGATATAAAAACAAAACCATGTCTAGAATAAACATCAACAGCTCTAGAGTTTCCAGGTGATACACTTAATACAATCCTATTGTGCCCTTTAGAAATCGCTAGCTCCTTAATAGTAGAGATCAAAATATCTGCAATTCCCTTTCCACGAAATTTAGGATTTACCCACATCGCCACTAAGTTAAAATCATGAGCTGAATTTTGTATCCCGCCAACAATCCCAATAGCTTGGGCATCTTTGATTGCTAAAATATATTGATATTTAGTTTTATGCGCAGCCCTATCACGCCATTCAGATTCACTATATTTCTCAACAATGGCATAAGTGGCAGAAAAAACATCGGGACTATCTAGAAGTGACTCCAAACGAACTGTTTTAAGAATTTCCCAGTCTTCTTCTATAGTAAGACGTACCTCTATTTCATCCAAACCTTGACTCATTTAACACCTCTAAAGAATTCTTCTAAAAGTAGTAGATAATTAATTTAACTAACAACTCGATACTTTAAACATTTCAATATAACCAATATATTATTCAGCCATATTGGGTCTTTATTTCAATAAAATTAAACAATTTAAACCACCAACTTATCCGAACCCATAATTACAACCAAACCACCCTCAAGTTAATAATTTACACTTTCAAATAATTAGCACTATAAAAAACAAAAAAATTAAAATATATTTAACACGTTGAAATTCAAAAAACTCAACTTTATAAAAATACATACCCCTCACATCAAACCATTTTACACTAGTGGTTTTTTAAAATTAAAACATTTGAAATCATAACAACCTCTTCATTTTATATTGCTAGATCTTAATCACAATTTTAAAGTCTCGAAGACCTCTTGGGGATAAAATACAAATAAGATCTCACATACATCTAACGTTTATTCATATTTGCAAATTTCATGCCCAATTACATAAAAAGTTAATTTAACTTTATCTAATAAATGATTAAATTAGCACTTCCTCTGTAAGCATCCGCTGAACGCCATCGCCAAGTTTTAACGGGGTTCAGGTTTCCAGCGGTGAGGTAGTAATTCTTCTATTTGGGGCACTTTATGTGTTGGCAACCTTTTCAGCACATCACTTAAATAGGCATACGGATCCAAGCCATTCAGCTTTGCTGACTGGATTAAAGTCATGATATTGGCAGCTCGTTGACCACTGCGCAGCGAACCTGCAAATAGCCAGTTCTTACGCCCCAAGGCCCAGGGACGCATTTGGTTCTCTATCCAATTATTGTCAATGGGTAGATTGCCATCATCCAGATAGCGGCTTAAAGCAGTCCAACGTTTTAGGCTGTAATTGATCGCCCGGGCGGTTGGAGAACTCGATGGCACCGTCAGCTGATGTTGGTTGAGCCATTCATATAGTTGTTGCATGACCGGTTGACTATGCTGTTGTCGGTATTCGCAGCGGTCTTCCGCTGTACCATCCGTCTTTTTTCTTAATTCTGCTTCTATCGCATATAATTTCTGAATCAGCACTAATGCCTGTTCAGCGACCTGACTTTTCTTGGTCACATGTAGTTCATGGAATTTACGACGTGCATGTGCCATGCAGCCCACCTCAATGACCTGACCTGATCTAAAGCGTGCTTTATAACCACTGTAATCATCACAGACCAAATGACCCTGCCAGCCTTTCAGGAAGTCTTCAGCATGCTGGCCAGAACGGCTATCTTGAAAGTCATAGATCACTGCCTGAACTGGATTGTACTGTGTGCTGGCATAGGCCCAGACATAACCTTTTTTGGGCTTTTTCTCATTTTCACCCATCTGCATGACCGTCACCGGTGTTTCATCTGCATGGATCACCTGCTGTTGCAGTACCACCTGTTTTAAGGCATTGGCCAGAGGTTCCAGTTCCACCCCACAGCGGCCAATCCAGTCAGATAACGTTGATCTAGACAGATCAACACCTGCGCGTAGAAAGATTTGACGTTGACGGTACAAAGGCAAATGATCGGCATACTTTGACACCAGCACATGGCTAAGCAATTCAGGTGAAGCAATGCCTTTATCAATCACATAGGCTGGCATCGCTTGCTGAGTCAGAGTGTCACACTGATCACAGACCCATTTACCACGCACATGCTGTTCCTTATAGAACTGTGCCGGTCTGAAATTCAGTTTTTCACTGACATCTTCACCGATACGACGCAAGGTACAGCCACAACTGCATTGGGTTGATGCAGGTTCATGCTCAATACGGAGGGTGTGTAGATGATCTGGCAACAGCCGACGTTTAGGTTTGTTGACTGGGGCTTTCTGTGCAGCTGCATTGGTTTTATCTGCATTCAGTCGTTCCAGTTCCAGATCAACCGCTGCAATATCTTCTTCAACCGCTTCATCCCAGAGATGGATTTGTTTTACGGTTAGATGTTCGTTTTTACTGCCGAATTTATGCTGTTTAAATAGTGCAAGCTCATGCTCGTATTTTTGATTGAGAATAGAAAGATGTTGAACTTTAGAATCTAATTGCTGATTTGATTGTTCCAGTTGTTGTTTAGATTGTGCCAGAGACTGATGCTGCATCGCCAACTGTCTGGTAAATTCCAGCAGTTGTTCATGGGTCAGTTGGCTTAAATCAGGCAGCGTATTCATGACCGCAGTATGCCTGAGGTCATGATGCAGAGGAAATAGAACGTTTGGAGAATAGCAGAATGGATGAGCCTGGTTTAGAGCATTGTTACCACTTGCTGCAGTCCGATTCTTTGCCAGGGCAAACCCTGGATCAGTGCCTGTAACTGCTCCGGGCTGATCGCCATACTTTCACCCTGGTGAACTTTAGCCCAGTGGAATTTCCCCTGTTCCAGCCGCCGGGCACACAGCCAGATACCCAGTCCATCATGCAC
>NZ_JBWZQN010000110.1:0-3703 GCF_056724605.1 Prolinoborus fasciculus
TGTACACAGTGCACTGGGTTATGTGTCGCCTTTTGAGTTTGAAGCAATGTACTATGATAAGATTAACCCGTTAGGTCAGGTGGCTTAACTTAAATAAAAAAGTCTCCGACAAACCCGGTACGGTTCACTTCTTATAGAACATCAGTTTTTTCCGGTAGTGATGAAACATAATAAATATGATTATTTTAGAATAATGTCTCAACAAGCGTCATTAAGCGCCGTGCGATGGGTACTTGCGTGGTTGAGTGTACGATATTTAGCGATTGGAGATCATATCAGAATCTAAGTATATATGACTTACGCACGCTTTGTTACACAAAGGTTTGAAAGACAGCGCTACCTTAATTGAGCTAATTTCAAGTGACAACTTGGATATAAGTGCAGCCAAATTCTGTGAATTCGTTCGAGATAGCTACGTGTGCATGAATATCATTTACCTGACTAGGAAAATTTCTTGCTGCTCATTTATAGCTTAATAATAGCGACTTAAGTATTTTTTATGGATCAACAGAACCAAAAAACATCGCATTATCTATTGTGTTTTGTCTGCTGCTGGAAGCTATGTAACATGATTCCTTAGGGGAAATAGCCTAAGCTTAATAAGTGATTAAAAGACCTGAAAATCCGCGAATTTGATTTTTTTCTTCGCTTTCAATTTGATCCATATGATGTGGGTATAGGATTTTAGACCACGCCTATAAGTGATAATCTACTCCCCAATAAGCATGGGAAATGCTTGTTTTTGGAGTCAACCATGACACGAAGAAAACGTCGTAATCATTCAGCAGAGTTTAAAGTTAAAGTTGCTCTCGCAGCAATTAAAGGCGACCACACACTCGCTGAACTTTCTACTCAATTCGATTTACATCAAAACCAAATCATCGATTGGAAAAATCAACTGCTTGAGCAATCAGTCAATATTTTTTCACGACCAACAGCACAACAAGAACCAGAGATTGACCTCAAAGCTTTACATGCCAAGATAGGACATCAGGCATTGCAAATTGATTTTTTAGAAGGTGCGCTCAGAAAAATAGGGCAGCTGAGCGGCAAAAAATGATCGATAAGACCCATCAACTTTCGGTACGACAACAATCGCAATTGATTCAAATCAATCGCAGTACGTTGTATTACAAGCCCAAAGAGATTTCATCAACTGATTTGAGTTGGATGCGTCTGATCGATGAAATTCATCTCGACTATGTGGAGTCGATTAGTCCAATTTCTCGGCCAAAGCCAAAGGCCTTTTCGGCATTAACCAAGAGTCTGCTTAAGCACAATTTTGTGGTGGGTAATCATAACTTTTGCCTCATTTGTGATGGATTGATCTATCTTGATTCTACTGAATCGGATCATAGGATTGCCAAAGCCGTAGGTGGGCAAGGCGTTCTAGAGAATGGTCTGCTGGTTCATCCCATCTGTAATAGGATGAAATCAGATCTGAGCCTGGAAGAGATTAGAGCGGATTTGTTTGGTGAATTACTGTATTGAGCAGCAGAGGGGGTAAATTAATTTTCTAAAATTTATCAATGATTTAACTTTTGATATATTCAGCCAATGTGGTTGTTTTTAATTCACTTTAGAATCACAACCAGAAACTAGCTGTAGTTTCTGAATGACCGTCAAGGTCCTTAGTTTTGCCTATAGATTCCCCCTATGGGCATTTTTTTTGATCAAAAACATGTATAGGTGACTTTAAAATAAACCTTTTAGCAATTCATACGCAATAAGGCTGATACCATTAGCACAATAAAAATGAGTTCCACTCTAGTTAACATCTTAGTTCCATTTACTTTTCACTTAATTTATATAGCAGTTAACTCGTAGCATCAATGAAATAACATAACATGGAAAATAATCAAAAAGACAGAATTTGGATTTTGATCAGATCTGCTGTTTACATGCTTCTACAGTAGCTTTGAATGTTTCACTTAACCTTTAAACTTTTTCTAAAATTAAATATATTTACATATATGTTCTAAAATTTGATAGAATTTATTAAAACTTTAGATTCTAAGTGTAAATAATGAGAAGCGCTAATATTCGACGTGATGGCTACTTAAAATTTCTGAATACATGGCAAGACCGTGATGTCATTAAAGTACTTTCAGGTGTGCGTCGCTCTGGAAAATCCACCTTATTGGCGATGTTTCAACAAGACCTAAAAGCACAGGGTGTACAAGCCGAAAACATCATTGCCATCAACTTCGAATTTATGGAATTTGAAGAACTCACCGATTACCGTAAACTACATGATTATGTATTGTCCAAAGTTGATAAAAGTAAAAAAAACTATGTTTTTTTAGATGAAATACAACATGTTACAAATTTTGAGAAAGTAGTCGACTCTTTATATGTTCGGGATTATATCGATTTATATATTACAGGCTCAAATGCATTCTTTCTAAGTGGAGAACTTGCGACTTTACTTACAGGACGCTATATCGAGCAACACGTTCTACCTCTGTCATTCCAAGAATTTAAACAGTGGCATATTGAAAATAATCCGATCATCCAACAATTATCCAATCGTGATTTGTATGCCATGTATACGCGCAGTAGTTTCCCTTATACGCTTGCCATGACTAGCCAGCAGGAAACTTATGATTACTTGCAAGCGGTCTATGCCAGTGTAATGTTTAAAGATGTTATTCCTCGTTTGAATACTGCCGATATTAACTCTCTCGAGCGTGTCGCAAGATATTTGGCAAGCGTGACAGGCTCACCTATTTCCATCAATAAAATTAAAAATACCTTTGTTTCAAGTGGGGTTAAGATTTCATTTGAAACAGTAAAACGCTATATTCAGGGCTTACAGGACAGTTTGTTATTTTATAGTGCCGCACAGTTTAAAGTACGCGGGCGTGAGTTATTACAATCCTCTGAAAAATACTATTTAGTTGATGTCGGATTGCGCCGGATTATGTTGCCTGATGCTAATGCTGATCAAGGTCATATCTTAGAAAATGTGATTTATCTTGAGCTTGTCAGACGAGGTTATACGGTCTATGTAGGGCGGGTTGATGAATATGAAATTGATTTTGTTGCTGTCGATACTTTACAGAATTTAACTTATTATCAGGTGGCATTAGAAACGCTCAATGAGGAGACACTCAGCCGAGAGTTACGTCCATTACAGAAAATTTCTGATTCGTATCCCAAGTATTTGCTTACCTTAGACACGATAGGGACTGAAGCGAATTATAATGGTATTGTAAAAATGAGTGCTCTCGATTGGTTGCTATCTGAAAATAAGTAAAGTTGAGGGTAGACATGGATACTCTTATTTATTAATTAAAACTCAAAGACTTTTCAGCATCATTCAAGAATGTATTCAAGCATAATTTCTGCTCCAATTGTGATGGATCGATTTACCTCGATTCGATTGAGTCAGACTATCATGATTGAGCCAGAGTCGCTTACTGAAAGTAGCGAGAATTGCGCTGGAGTTTCTGAAGGATATTAATTCCTTAGTTTGCCCATTCATCCATCTGGGCATTTTTTTTGATTAAAATACAATGCTGTTCTTGCTAAAAAATGACGGCACCCACCATAAAACACAATATTCCAAAAATAGGTGGTGTTTCAAAAAGTATGCTGGCATTAAACGAATCCATTATTGATATAAAAGAACACTAAATCAAAGGCTTTGAAATGATTTTCAAGCTTTTTGGAGAAGTTGCAGCTTCTCCTAAAGCCTCGC
>NZ_JBWZQN010000111.1:0-3600 GCF_056724605.1 Prolinoborus fasciculus
CTGGACAAAATGACTCCAGATGAGTTTTACTATGACCAGCTACCACAACAAAATAAGGTAGCTTAACTAGAGCAGAATATCACTTATAAATAAGCTTTTAGTTGTTCAAACAAGTGGGACCACCTCTGTCCAGCGCCTTAATGCTTTACTTTCTGATAATTGATTCATTGCTTTATCAACCTTTAAATCTAGGTTAAAATTCATCTATGGTTTGCTTCCTTCTGCCATAAGGTTGTGAACACAAAAAAGCCCGTGACTCGTAATCATGGGCTTTTTGCTTTTTTTGGGTATAAAAAAAGCCCACCGAAGTGAGCTTATGCAATAATTAAAAGAGTCTATTGGCTAGATTGCAGCATTCCGAGATTAAATGCATCTACCGAGTCTATGTTGACTATTATACTTGTTTGGCTTGAAGGAACTTTAACCCCATTCACCCAATACGCAGCATTTTTTAGATGAAGATATTGAAGTTCATCCATTGGCGTTTCTGGAATTTCGCCTTTTTCTTCGACTATCTGTGCATCAATAATATCTACATGATGTTTTAAGATTACATTCTGTTCGAGAGTGAAAAACTCACTTCTTGATATTAATTCACCACTAATCAACTGGCCATTTACACTTAAAGTAATAGGTAGTGTTTGCTTCTTTTCTACAACGATAGAATCATTTGCATTAACAACAAGCACTCTTAATAAACCGTTTTTCATATTTATCCCTATAATTTTTTAAACCTTGCTGCAATTTCTCTTCATGTGATAGAGAAATCTTTTCGCCTTTTGTACTATATAATCAATTTTCAGGTTAGTTCTAATCCTTAACCATAATTACACGCAAGTTGTTATGAAGGGCTTGAGAATCTAAAAGCGATTCTCAAATATGAGAAGCATCAAAAAAGCACCCTAGGGTGCTTTTGCTTCATACGCTGCTCATATTCTGAGTAGGCTTGCACCTAATATATTCTTTTTTGGCCTGCTCAACCTGTTTCTCATAATCAATAAATTTTATTTGAGCTGCTGCCTCTCCCTCTTTCCCTCTCATGAAATCTAAATAGGCCTCAATCTGAGAGTTCATAGCAGCAACATATAAAATCCTAGTTGTTTCCATACATCCAGCATATGATTCGGCTGCAAGCCTTCTTTTGATTTCTTGTAGTTTGGCAACTGGTTGGGCTAGTGCTATCCGACCAGTTGAGGCTGCTACTTTTTCTGCATCCTCCCATTCAGAAAAAATTTCGTTAAAAACCTTTATATGTTGGGGATTGGTAATGGTTACATTATCAACTTTAACTTCAGCGACTTTTTGTGCATCGTCTGGATCTATACCAGCATTTAGCAACTCAGCTTTAGCTTCACTGATTTTTTTATCCCTCTCTGCTTGAGCAGCAACTAGTTTTTCAGCTTCATTCTGTTGGTATTTCCCCCAAGCAAAATATCCAGCACCGAAAACAATAAGTGCTATGACGATCAAAATTACTGGGCTGTTTTTGTATTCCTTGCCGCATGTTTTGCAATGAGTATCAGTAGGCCTCATTGGCTTTTTACACGATTTACAAAATTTTATAGCCACTATAATCCCCTAAATTATTATTTCCACATCATAACTTTAGGGTGCTACTTGATCAATCAGAAACCATTTCTTTCTTGAATGATTCAAAGCCCTTTTTGTCAGACTGTGCCACACGACCAGCAACGGCGTTATTGAAGATTCCCTGCTTATACAGCTTGTTTGCTGCTTTGACATAACCTTGGAATGCGCCGTAGGTCATTTCCATGATTTCACTGTGCCGATGGCCCATTGATACCAGAAACTGGAATGAATCAAACCAGGTGGAGTCATCTTTCTTTTTAATGCCACGTTTAGGCTTTTCGTATTTGAAGTAAGCTTGGTTGATCAGAAGTACCGCCTTAAGTAGCTCTTTAAATCCCTGCTCATCAGCAGCAAGTTCTACCAGTGATTCATTGTTCAGATCAGTGACACATGCCATGGTCGAAATGACCTGTACACCATGAGCCTTGAATAGCCCTGTCAAAATCTCATCTGAATGATTCTGGTCTTTGATGAAGTTCTTAATCAACTCAGCATGCATTGCCCAGGTATCAAAGTCTTTCATCTGGATCTGGCGGACTTCAATGTCATTGATTTTGATGCTTCGATTTGTTGCTAGGAAAAAGTCATTCATGATGGAATCTCGAGATAAATTTTATGCATTAAAAAAGCACCCGGAGGTGCTTTTCTTTTAACTTTAATAAAGGCTGAATTCTATAAAGTCCAACTACCACCTTGTCCCATCTCATAAACGATGAAAATTAAGGCTAGTACCATTAGTATGACAACAACGATTTCTGTTTTCGTTAGCATTTTCGGTGCTCCACTTTTCATCATTCATATGATAAGCAAAGCAAACAATTAATAACATAAATATTACAAAAAAATTATTGGATGTTACAAAGATTTAGAAGTTAGGGAAGTTTCTTTAGAGTGTAGCTACCTACTGAAGCATTCAAACATTTCGTTAAGCAACTCAACAAAAAGTTTCAACCGAAAAGCATTCTTACGCAAAACTAGATCCTTCTAACTCTAGCCTTGAATATCTTACATATCCCGACATAGCTGATACATCCGTGATTTAAATCATTCTCTACACTGAATTTAAGCTTTAGAGACGTAGAGGAAATTCAAATGAAAAAGTATTCGAAAATTCTAATATTGGCTTTATTCGGATTCACTGGCACCGCAGCTATTGCATCAGAACCACCAATTGAAGCTACTGCTGCAGCTGAAGCACAACAGGTTGCTTTAGAGCATGCAAGGAAGCAAGCAAACACACCCGAATCATCTGATGAATAAAGTAAAGCCCTCAAATGAGGGCCTTATAATTATTTATTCCAACTTGGTGTGCAGGAGCTTTTCCATGAAAGCTCAAATTGCTTTGGATCCATCTGATTTTCTACAAGCACTATATTCTTTTCAAGCACAATGAAACGCTGGAAATCAATATCTGTGCCCCCTACTTCCTTATAGCTAACTTCCCCACAATCCCCGACTTGATTCCGGAACTTAGCTGAATCAGGATTGGGAATGAATTCTTTAGTGGCTTCTTTTGCAAATTCAAGCTGTTCTTTCTTGATTGTTTCTAGATCAGGTTGCTGACCGTTAGATTCTCTGTGTCCGCAACCCGCTAAAATCATAATAAAAAATAATAGGCCTAAATTTTTCATAATATCCCCTTGCGTTAAGGGCGTCACTTTACATCACTTTTCAAATTTATCTAACGCCTAGGAAGGTAACTTTGTAAAGTTGTGTTTAGCTATTTTGACTCTCATTCAATATTAATTTTAGATAACAAGTTTAAAAATCCCATCTATCAAAAACCTCCCGAAGGAGGTTCTTGGCTTACTAACTTACTGACATACAAGATAAATAATAGTAGAAATAATTATTACGGCTAGGATGGAGACAAATATTTCTATTTTAACCTGAGTTCGACATAAAAAATAAATAAAAAAAAGCCTTAGCATCTGTAATATCTTGGTTACGAAGACAAAACATTTCAGAGCAAGGCTTTTTCATGGACTATATTACCGAATTATTTTGTAT
>NZ_JBWZQN010000112.1:0-3319 GCF_056724605.1 Prolinoborus fasciculus
TCGTTTGAAGGATAAAAAAAGAATTGGGATTCAGCCGCAGGTTGAAACTTAATACGAGATCAAAGGGGTCAATTTTACTTCGCCATTTTTAAGGTAAAAGGGGTCAATTTTAAAATGCCGTTGACAGGATGCTACTGTTTCTGTCCGTGCATTATAAGTATGCCGGCCATATTTTAGTTCTTTCGCCCAGGTTGGAATCAGTCCGAAACGTGCGATATCCAGCTCATACTCGTCAGCACCACGCATAATGATTGGTGCGGGTGCTAAAGGATAAATATGCGTTTTCATGCCCAGTTCGAGTTGCTCTTCATGAATATCTAATAAGGAAAGACGTTTTTTTGAGGGGAATTCATAGTTCGAGCACATAAATAACCTCTTTCATTCTAATTATTGTCTGCTAAAGAACTAAGGTATAAAAATGATGGGCTCAAAACAATTCGAAAGCGTAAGTGTAGTTTTAACACAAAGTAAGAATACGGATTAACATTAGTTTATCTTCATATTTATAGAATAGTATTCCTTTAAAGGACTATTCTATAAATATGAAGATTAAAATATTTGCGTTTTTAATGATTAAATGCAAAAGCTCACCAAGTTATTTTGTAGGGCAGGTGCTCAAAGCTTTTCCTTGTCCAACTGAATTGATAAAGTTTCCAATCAGAAATTCGCTCTGTCTTAAGGAATCACGATGATCTCCATTTTTGACGAGATGGAAGACGATAGATTTTTGCTTTGTACATACCTGCTGGTAGTAAGCATAAGTACCACGATAATCGACCAGTTGATCTTTCTCACCTTGTACCAGCAGAACTGGCACAGTCGGTTTCATATTCTCAATAGACTGTTCTTTTAAATAATTTGTCAAAGGTGCCAGATTTACATTTGATTTAAAGACAGTCTTAGGTGCTTGTTTTAGGTCCGACTGTAATTCTGACAAACAGCGACTCCGTGCATGATTAAGAATTTCTCCCATTTCTGGGCTAACTAAATTTGCTGGAGCAAGCATCGGGTCTGCAGCTTCTGCTCCTAAAAGTACAATTGGAAAAAATGCGGCGACATCAGTCGTGATTTGCGAATTGCTGGCAACATATTCAGCGATTCCTTCATATTGATAACCGCCTGGCGCCAGTGCAATTGCCCCGCGAAGATCAAATTCAGGCGCATCTTTTTGACCGGACGCTGCAACTTTAAGAGATGCTGCACCTCCTTGACTATGACCCATAACATACCAATTTTTACTAAAGTTATAAGGCTTTAAATGGTGGATCGCTCGTACAGCATCAACGACAGTATGCAACTGGCTTCGCGCATTCATATAAGGATGACCGCCCGGAGTGCCTAAACCTTGATAATCAGGTGCAACAACTGCATAGCCGCGAGCGAGCCAGGCATTCAATGCCTTAGCAGCGATTTGCTGATAGACATGGACTGGCCCACCCACATAATCGCCAGAGGGTACACATGTATCAGCAACGCCAGTTGTACCATGCGCCCAAGCCAGAACAGGCCATCCATCTTTAGGGACTTTGCCTTTAGGTAACAAGATATAGCCTGAAGTGACGATGGGCTCGGATTTTGTGCCACGACTGCGATAATTGATTAAGAAACGTTGTGAGGCATTCGTAAACAGATCGGTATTTTGTTCTTGTATAGATAATATTGTACCCGGTATTTTTTCCGAAATATGAGATGCTTGGATTTTACTGTTATCGGGAAGTGGAGGAGGAGAGGCCATTATATATGTTGAGCCTAAACATAAACAGCTCATGATCAATTGAATAATAGGAGATTTAATTTTCATCACTGAACCATTTTCCTTTTTATAATGTCATTTTTAATGTAGCAGCTTTATTTATGTTTCTAAATTAACTCTGCACAAAGTTTGTAAACTAAAGCTTTTAAGTTAAGGCGAATGAGCAGTACAACTGGTTATTTTAGTCTAGCTGATAGCTTCATATAAGCACTTATATTTTAATGTGCTTCTGATCTGTGAGTAGAATTCATATCATGTCTAACTTTACTAATACGATCATAAATCACTTTTCGCATTCGGTTTATTACTCCCAGAGGTTTGTGCTCCGGTAGTGTATGCCATGGTGTAAAAGAGAGATTTTCACAAAACTTGTTTTGTTCAGGTGTATCAAAAACTTGCTGAGGAATGCGGATAGTTGCGACCTTATAGAAAGGCGCCTCACTTTCTTGCCATTCAGTCATGGAATCTTCGACTGACATGGTGTTTGATGTTCTAGGCTGTATCAGAAACTCCATACATGCTTCACTTTTTTGCAAATGTTTGCGCAATTTTTCTCTTAGAAAATTATGATGCGGAGCATGTGGAAGAGGATCTGTCACTGTCGAACATGCTTGAGCTGAATACTTTATAGCTTGACGATCAGTGCCTATTCCTAATTGATAGGGCACCATAGACCAATATCTAGTTTGCAAAGGATTAGAAATTTTATTTCTCGTATTTAAGGCAATCCAGGTTCCTTTAGCTCCTAATGCAAAAGGAATATGGAGCTTATTGAAAAATCTATCGCTATTTATATCTTGCATAAATGACATATATCGGACTGGATCATTCACAAAAAAGACAGGATGATTGATCATAATGAAATCTTGAGTAGAGGTTTCATCATCTAAAAGCTTTTCTCCCGGTACTCCCAAAAGTTTTATCGCCATGCCACGGGCATCTTTTTTAATATCTGCTTGTTGGGCATTTTTAGACCCATTAGAGAAACGAATCCAGGCTTGATATGTTTTTCCCGGAAGAAAAACACCTTGAGCCAAGTTTTTGGGAAGAGCTTCATCTACTTTGAATTCTGCGCGTACGCAACCGTGTGCTTTGGGATGGGCATCACGTAGCGCGATACCTGTGGAATACTCTTTCCGAATAGATATCTCAATTATATCTGCGATTTTTTTAGCTATGGCTGCTTCATCAGCATAAAGACTTTCACTTAAATGATGATCTATATTGGGATGAATATTATCTTTTGAAGAGTTAGAGGTTATAGGGAAAGCATTAGCATATGCAGTACTACAAATACTTATTGCCATTAGAGAAGGGAAAACTAGACCCGAGCATAGAGGTCTTATAAAGTTAGACATTAATTTTCTCCTTGCTATAAAGCTAGAGTTAGTTTTAATTTTTTAGCCTAGGCGAATTCAAACATGAGGTGCGACAGTTTGAAAAGTCTTATGATAATCAACAAGCTGAGCAAATTTCTCTAATGGTGTAAGCCAATCTAACGCTTTTCTAGGACGAGTATTCAGTGACATGGCAACTTGATTTAAATAATGCTGATCTGCCTGATTT
>NZ_JBWZQN010000113.1:0-3219 GCF_056724605.1 Prolinoborus fasciculus
ATACAAAATAATTCGGTAATATAGTCCATGAAAAAGCCTTGCTCTGAAATGTTTTGTCTTCGTAACCAAGATATTACAGATGCTAAGGCTTTTTTTTATTTATTTTTTATGTCGAACTCAGGTTAATAAAACTGTCTGCGGATAAGGGGATAAAAATGACAAGCATGCCAACCTATCAGCCGCATTGGATCCGGGAAGATTTCATTGATTTTATTGGTGAAAAAATCCATCCAACCTGGGCAATTAAAAAAGTTAAGGCTGCCGTTATGGGCATTCAAGCCATCAGTCCTGACTTTTTCAAGATTCACTTACGTCCAAATCATAATTTTAAAGCCAAGTCATTTCAGGCCGGCCAGAATATTGCAGTGACTGTCAAACTTGATGGCGTACGTCATCAGCGACATTATTCTGTAGTGACGGTATTAAAAAATGGCGATCTGATCATTGCGGTTAAACAGCAGGGCAAAGTGTCACGTGCCTTAAGTCTGATGCAAATTGGTGCCGTGATAGAAATTTCACAGCCGCAAGGTGAGTTCACATTGCAAAAATCCACGCAGCCGATTTTATTCCTGGCTTCAGGCAGTGGTATTACCGCCATTTACTCCTTGCTGCAAAAAGCAGTCATTCAATCTCTGGAACAGATCGACCTGATTTATTTCACTCGAGATGATGCCTTTCATGCTGAACTGAAAACATTGGCTCTTATGTATCCAAACTTGAAATATCACCATTTCAATACTGTGGAACACCAGCAGCATCTGACCCAGAGCTTATTGCAAAAGTTGGTGCCAGACTTTGCAGAACGAAAAATTTATGCTTGTGGCTCCGCCGGGATGATGAAGGCCTCACTTCGCATCGTTGATAAACTGGAATTGAAATCCAATTTTCATTCGGAATATTTCCAGGTTGTGGTCGATGAAAAAATTAAAGCACAGCCGGTACGGTTTTTAAGATCGCAGCAGGAATTTCAAGCCCAGTCCAACTTACTGGAAAGTGCCGAAAAATCCGGCTTGAGACCAGCGCATGGCTGCCGAATGGGTATCTGCAATACCTGTTCCTGTACCAAAGTCAGTGGTTCGGTACGAAATGTCCTGACCGGTGAAATTGATCATGGTAATAATACCCAGATCAAACTGTGCATTTCTCAGGCAGTGAGTCCTGTGGTGATTAATTTATAAACTATTGATAAGCCATTAATTAAACTATAAGAAGGTGCTCCCATGAATATGCAAATTGATTTTAAACGACATAGCAAAAGCCAATTTCTTAGTCCTGAACAGATTGAGGAATTCGGTGCCAAAGTCGATGCGATCCGCCGCGAGGTCATGGATGATCTGGGGGAAAAAGACGCCGAATATATTTATAAAATCCGCAACTTTATCCGCTATAGCGAAATTGCCTCACGTGGCATGCTGATGTTTGCCGGTTGGTTGCCACCGGTATGGCTGGCGGGGACAGGTCTGCTCGGTCTTTCCAAAATCGTGGAAAATATGGAACTCGGTCACAATGTCATGCATGGCCAGTTCGACTGGATGAATGATCCGAGTCTGAACGGTGCGACCTATGACTGGGATACGATTTCAACCGGCGATGACTGGAAATACACGCACAACTATATTCACCATACTTATACCAATATTGTCGGAATGGATCATGATGTCGGTTATGGGCTGATTCGAGTTAGTGAATCACAAAAATGGGAACCACGTTTTCTGTTCAATATTCCATTGGGCATTCAGTTAATGGTGTTTTTCGAATGGTATGTTGGCCTGCAACGTTTGCATCTGGAAGATGTGATTGCCTATAAAACCAAAACCTGGAAAGAAGTCTGGGAAGAAGCAGCACCTTTGCGCCAAAAAATGCGCCGTCAGGTGTTAAAAGATTATGTATTTTTCCCGATCATTGCCGGGCCAAATGCCATTCCGGTATTTACCGGAAATGCGGTGGCCAATGTGATTCGCAGTCTATGGGCTTCTGCCGTCATTTTTAACGGTCATTTCACTGAAGATGCTGAAACCTTTGAAATGGACAATACCGACAATGAAACCCGTGCCGAGTGGTATTTACGCCAGATTCGCGGTTCGAGCAATTTTAGTGGAACAACTTGGCTACATATCTTGAGTGGTAATTTGAGTCATCAGATTGAGCATCATCTATTCCCGGACATGCCCGCCAATCGCTATGCGCAGGTTGCGCCAAAAATCAAAGCGCTCTGTGCAGAATATGGTATTCACTATAACGAAGCCAGCTTCATGAAACAGTTTTCTACAGTGTGGGTAGGTCTGGCTAAATGTTCTCTACCGAATCACTGGACTGAGCAGGTGGTTGAAAAAACCCATGCTGCCAAATCTGTATTCAACTACTTTAAAGCGAAACTATTGTCATAATTTTTAAGCTTTACTTATTCACCATTTTGGTACTCCTCAATAGATTTGGATGGTCTATTGAGGAATTTTTTTTGACCTTTATCAGATTCAATATCATTAAAATCCTCCTGTTTATGAATAAAATATGGATACAGATTTCAAAAAATGACGAAAGCAAAACAGATCCAGTACTGCTGAAACGCTTTGCCTACAACAACCTGCTTCAGCCCTAAGGGCTTCTCTCTATAATGGCCGCGTCGTTACACTTAAGGTCTCAGTTTTGAAACATCTTAAATATTTTTCAGCAATTCCATTATTAGTACTTTTAACTGCTTGTAACACCACTGAAGCACCCGCACCAGATTATCAGGGCAACTGGAAAAACACCGTGGAAAATCCAAAACTTGAAAATATTCTGGTTATTTCAAAAAATGGTGAAAATTATCTGATTACCAATACGATCAAAGATAAGGAAACCGGTAAAACCGAGAAAAAGAATCCAATGCCCGCTGCAGTGAACGAAAATGGCATGCTTCAGTTGAACGCAGGTGCAGGTATGGTCGATTTTGCAATCGATGAGAAAACCGGAAATCTGGTTGGTTCAGGCTCAATCTATAAAAAAGCCAAATAGTTAGCAAGAATTTTACGCACAAGATAAAATCAAAGATGTCATGTGAAAGGACAGAGCATGACATCTTTTTTTAGGAATGCTTTATGGAACGAAACTTGGTGGTGTTTCAAAAAGTATGCTGAAAAAAACAATATGGCTTTTGATAAAATAGAGGTATGAAAATAACGCTACAAATCAAATGTCCTACCTGTCTAAGTAACAATATAAAGAGAAATGGCATCA
>NZ_JBWZQN010000114.1:0-3168 GCF_056724605.1 Prolinoborus fasciculus
TCAGAGGAATAGCAACACGATATGATAAGCTAAAGTGTAGCTATGAGGGGGCAGTTGCATTAGCTTGTATATTTATTTGGCTACCTTTATCGGGTAAATTCTATACTTGAAATGTCAACAGACCCTAGTGAGCACATGGCTTTTTTTCATCGGCGCTTTACACAAGGCCTGGCAATTATGGCATAATCATCATAATTTCTTGTATTTATTCTCGGTATTTCTTTTATGAATCTGGAGCGGGTCGATCTCAATCTATTAATTTATCTTGATGTACTTCTTCGCGAAAAAAATGTCACACGTGCAGCAGAACAATTGGGTGTTACCCAGCCTGCCATGAGTAACATCTTGCGCCGATTACGCAATTTATTTAATGATCCCCTCCTGATCCGTTCTTCTGAAGGCATGACCCCAACCGAACGTGCTTTAGAATTACAACCACGTATTCGGGATGCCCTGGCTGACTTGTCGATGATTCTGGAACCACGTACCGAGTTCCGTCCTTATACCTCAAATCGTGTCTTCCGGATCATGACTTCGGATTATGCGGAAGCCACACTGGTTCCACGTCTGGTCAAAGCCCTACGTTCAGAAGCTCCAAATGTTGTTCTCGACTTCTTAACACCAAGTGATGTGTCGTATCGTGACATGGAACAAGGCAAGGTCGATCTGGCAATCAACCGTTTTAATGAAATCCCACAAAGTTTTCATCAGGTATTGGTCTGGCGTGACAGCTTTTCTTGTCTTTTAAATAACAAGCATCCTGCCGCAAGCAATTTAAACCTTAAAAGTTACCTGGATGCACAGCATATCTGGGTTTCTAAAACCGGTATGGGGGTTGGCTTCGGGGTCAATCCTGAAAAACAGGCTGGTTTAGGCTGGATTGATCAGGCTTTAGAGCGGATTGGCCAGAAACGTAAAATTTCGGTCTTTACCCGTCATTATCAGATGCCGGGTTTATTGGCTTCCAATGTCGACTTGGTCGCAACACTTCCTTCACGCATCGCACGCCTGCAAGCAAAGAATCACAATTTAATTCTAAAAGATCCGCCATTTTATATTCCGGAATTTGAATTGAAAATGGCATGGTGTCCTTTATTGCATCATCATCCGGCACATCGCTGGTTACGTCAGCTGATTTTATATGTTGCACGCCAGATGATTGAAGAAGAAAATCGTGAATTCCTGAGCAATAATTCTCAATTTTCACATTATTAAACTCAAAATCTTCTAAATTCTTATTTTTTAAGATTATACTTTGAAGACTTGAGCTGTCGTTGTTACACCTCAAGTCTTTTTTTGTGTTAAAAATATCCCAAGATACTATTCATCCACAGGTGGATTTGTGAGCCTCTTACAAAATATCGTGATTATCTTAATACTCATCACGGGGGCCGGTTTTTTATCTTTAACTGAAATCGCCCTCGCAGGTGCCCGTAAAGTCAAACTCAAAATTCTGGCTGAGTCGGGTGATCATCGCGCTCAAAAAGTTTTAGATCTACAAGAAAATTCTGCGGACTTCTTTGCAGCCTCTCAAATTGGTTTAAATGCAGTTGCCATTCTCGGCGGTATTTTAGGTGAAGGTGCCTTCCGCCCTTATATTTATAATTTTGTTTCCCGCTTTTACCAAGGACCTTGGGCTGACAATATTAGCTTTGCGCTCTCCTTTACTGTCGTCACTTCATTATTTATTTTATTTGCGGACCTGATGCCGAAACGTCTAGCCATGATTGCGCCAGAAAAGATCGCAGTCTCAGTCATCGAGCCAATTCAGATTTTCATTAAAGTCTGTAAACCTTTGGCCTGGTTTATTAACGCGATTGCCAACATGCTGTTCCGTCTGTTTAAAGTAAATACCATCCGTGATGACAATATTACTTTTGATGATATTTCTGCAGTGATGGATGCGGGTGCACAGGCCGGTGTACTCCAGAAGCAGGAACACCATTTCATTGAAAATGTATTTGAACTTGAAGAGCGTAACGTACCTTCAAGTATGACCACACGTGAAAATGTGGTGTTCTTCACCTTGAATGAACCGGAAGAAAGTATTCGGCAAAAGCTGGCAGAATATCCCTACTCCAAGTTTCTGGTATGTAGCAATGACATCGACAGTGTGATTGGCTATGTCGATGCCAAAGACATTCTGGTGCGTATTCTGAACAACCAGTCGCTGCTGCAGCTCAATGAAAATACCATCCGTAATGTGTTGACCATTCCTGACACTTTGACCTTATCGGAAGTTCTGGACCGTTTCCGCTCTACCAAGGAAAAGTTTGCCGTCGTCATTAATGAATATGCGCTGGTAGTCGGAGTGATTACCCTATCCGATATTATGATTACCGTGATGGGTGACTGGGTGACGCCTATTGAAGCAGATCAGCAAATTATTAAACGTGACAATAATTCCTGGTTGATTGAAGGCAGTACACCGATTGAAGATATCAAGCATGCGCTTGAAATTGATGAAATGCCTGATGATGAAAATTATGAAACCATCGCTGGCTTCATGATGTATAAATTACGCAAGATTCCACGTCCTGCAGATGCCGTGATATTTGGTGCTTATAAGTTTGAAGTGGTTGACGTCGATCATTTTAAAATTGACCAGTTGCTGGTGACCCGCTTGATCGAAACCAATTCAGTTATTCAAGAAGAATCAGATTAGTCTGGTTCTTCCTTCTAAGAAATAGTAAAAATTATTCTAATAAAAAAATCATAAGGTGAGTGATGAATATTTCTGCATTATTGGCATGTCTGTTTTTTTATTCAGCCTTGTATTTGTTTTACTTCTTCTTTGCCAAACAACAGAATCCCCTGCTTTTACTCGCAGCCATCATTCTGATGGTTTTAACAGTTTTCATTATTCCCTACCCGCATGAACGTCGCCGTCAAGGTTTCGACTCGACCTTGAGATTTGGAGAGTATTTTTATTGGCCATTAATCACGTGGTGGCGTTTATTTATTCTGCCCATCAGCTGGCTGATTGCACTGATATATCGTGATTAAAAAAGCACCTTTGGGTGCTTTTTTTTAGATCTAGTTTGTCCCGTCCTGAAATAAGTTTACACCTTAAGAGACTTATTTTATGGAACATAAACGAGAACAACGAGTTAAACGTACACAACGTGACTATAGCTTTGCCTTTAAAATGATGGTGGTACATGAAGT
>NZ_JBWZQN010000115.1:0-2983 GCF_056724605.1 Prolinoborus fasciculus
TACAAAATAATTCGGTAATATAGTCCATGAAAAAGCCTTGCTCTGAAATGTTTTGTCTTCGTAACCAAGATATTACAGATGCTAAGGCTTTTTTTTATTTATTTTTTATGTCGAACTCAGGTTATCTATACTTATATTCAGAGTTAGATAGTTTTATTATTCGAGAAAATAAAAAACCATTGGGCCGGTCAAAGTCTCAATGGTAGAGGATTTACATGTGAGTCATTATTATCGAAGGTTGTAATGACCTTTCTTGTTATTCTGATTTTCTCATTTCTAAAACGGACGGCTACCCGCCAGACTGATGCGTTTTAATAAACGGCGCTGATCAGCCGGGAATGGACGGCGTGAGTGCAAAGTCACCTGATTATCCCAGAACACGATATCGCCAATTTCCCAGTGATGTTCATAAGCGAACTCAGGTTTTGAAATATGCTCACGTAATTTTGCGATCAGTTGACTGCCAGCCTGATCATCATAATTGACCAGTTCGACTTCGGTATGCGTATTCAGCCAAAGTGCTTTACGACCGGATTCAGGATGAGTGCGCACCAGTGGATGTGGATAGGCATGACTTAATATGGGCTGATCTTTAAAGCGATACAGCGGGCTATTGCCATAACCTTGATCATCAGCCTGATCTCTGGTTTTTTGACGGCGCACGAAAGGGTTATAAGTAATCAGTTGCAGCTGATCAATCTGTGCTTTGGTTTCTTTATTGAGTGCATCATAGGCTTTAATGGTATTGATCCAGCTGGTCTGTCCACCGTTCTGAGGCAGTTCAATCGCATACAATAAGGAAGCAAAAGAGGGTAAAGGTGTCCATTGATGATCGGTATGTGGAGTCAGTTCACCATGCCCGGTATAGTCTCCCTGACCGACGGCATTGGAAACCGGCACGACATCGGGTGGAACACCGCTATCGGACTGCGCAGCCAATACCGGGGTATCTGCACCTGGGCGGAAAATGGAACCGAAATAAGTTGAAAATGCCAAGTATTGTAAATCATCCAGACTTTGCTGCTTAAAGATCAAAATCAGATGCTCGGCCAGAGCCTGTTTTAACTGTAAAATGGTTTCAGATGACTGGGCTTTACGGGCATCCAGACCAAAGACCACTGCGCCTAAGGCCTGATCTGTTTGCGGTACAATCTTGATTTCAGCCGGATGTTGAAATTGATCTTGCTGATGCCAGCGTGGAGCATCATGAATGGCTTGTGAAAGTTGGGTTAAGCTGGTCATTATAAAGTCTCAGAATTTTCTTGTTGATGAGAATCTAAGAAAATTCCGGACTGAAATAAAATCAAAAGAAATGATAAGTTTATGAATAATCTGATATTTTTAATATTTAGTTGATTTTGAAACATTTAACTTATTGTGCGATGGATTGCGCATTTTCTGCTGAGGATATTTCAGCAGTTTAGTGTGCGCAAAAAGCCTGATTAAAATATTCAAATAACTGAGGTGTTTGAAACCACAGTCCAATCGACAAAGCCAGTAAAAGCAGGATTGCCACAGCAATCAAGAGTTTGAGTTTCAATAGAGAATCAGTCATGGACGATTTGCTCCTCATTGACCCAGAAATGCACCAGTACGCCAAAAATGCTGAGGACAATGGATAGCATCCACACCGCATTATAATTGCCACTCAAATCATGGTTAACTCCACCGAGCCAGCCACCAAAAAATGAGCCAACCTGATGGGTAAAGAACACGATGCCACTGAGCATGGTCAGATATTTCACCCCGAACATATTCGCCACAATGCCATTGGTCAGCGGAACGGTCGATAACCAGAGTAACCCCATAATGACACCAAAGCTATAGACTGTCCATGTGCTGAGAGGCAGCATGAGAAAGGCAATAATCGCAATTCCACGCAATGCATATAATCCCATCAGTAGATGCGGTTTGAAGTATTTGCCACCCAGCCAGCCGGCCGTATAGGTGCCTACCACATTAAACAGACCCACTAAGGCTAAGAAGATCGTACCGGTTGTGGCATTAAACCCATGATCAATCAGATAGCCAGGCAGGTGAATGCCAATAAAAACTACCTGAAAACCACAAACAAAAAAGCCCATAGCCAGAAACCAGAAGGGTTTATGATTTTTCACCACCACCAGAATCTGTTTAAAATTGAGTGAGACTTTATTGGGGGTAGCGGCCGCGTTGGGATGAACATACATCGGTGCTTTCAGCATCCAGGCCAATGGCACAATCAATGCAATTAAAATGGCACTGACCACCAGCGCCGCTGACCAGCCGACATTCTGTAATAGCAACAGGGTTGAAGGCAGCATGATAAACTGACCAAAAGATCCGGCCGCACTAGCAATTCCCATCGCCAAACTGCGCTTTTCTGGTGGGGCAGCACGTCCAACTGCAGACAATAACACCGGAAATGACGTAGCTGACAGGGCGAGACCCAGAATCAGGCCGACACTCAGATTAAGCAATAATCCGGTCGAGCTAACTGCCATCAAGAGTAGACCAATTGCATATAAGGCTCCGCCTACAGCTACCACAATCTTGCTGCCATATTTATCGGCAAATGCCCCGGTAATTGGCTGAACTGCACCCCAGATCAGGTTTTGCATGGCAATAGCCAGGCTAAAAACATTATGACCCCAACCGAATTCTTCGCTCATCGGTACCAGATACAGGCCAAAGGCATGACGTACACCCAGTGACAGTGCCAAAATGATGGCGGAGCCAATCAGCATAAAAATAAGAGCTTTGGAAAATTGACTGTCAGCCATACGTCATTCATGCCTATAAATTTGATATGTATAGTATTCGATTCAAGCAATAGAGGCGATTAAATAAATATTGATCAAAAGATAAATTTTTTTTATTAGGGTCTGTTGACATTTCAAGTATAGAATTTACCCGATAAAGGTAGCCAAATAAATATACAAGCTAATGCAACTGCCCCCTCATAGCTACACTTTAGCTTATCATATCGTGTTGCTATTCCTCT
>NZ_JBWZQN010000116.1:0-2904 GCF_056724605.1 Prolinoborus fasciculus
TTCTTGACTCAAGCATTAATGCAGTACGATCTTCAAAGTTAAGATGATGGTATGACAATTTTATATACTCCATAAACCCTTTAAATTAATTAGGTGGTTTATGTCGCACTTCAAGTTTTACTCTGCCATGTATTGAAATCAAATGACATCCAAATCAGCATGGATGGTAAAGGTCGATGGGTTGATAATGTGATGGTTGAACGATTATGGCGGAGCGTTAAATATGAAGAGGTGTATCTCAAAGCCTACAGCAATGTTTTGGATGCGAAGAAGCAATTAAACGCATATTTTGAATTTTATAATTTGAAACGACCTCATTCGAGTCTGGACAAAATGACTCCAGATGAGTTTTACTATGACCAGCTACCACAACAAAATAAGGTAGCTTAACTAGAGCAGAGTATCACTTATAAATAAGCTTTTAGTTGTTCAAACATGTGGGACCACCTCTATTTAAAAAAAGGAAAGAAGATGAAAATTAAGTTTTTAACAGTTTCATTGATGCTTATTCTGCCATTTTCTGTTTTTGCAGCAAATACTGTAGTAGAAAAAGCGGTCATTGAATCAAATAATACATATAAGGCGAAGTATAACTTAGAGGATATGACTGAGTTTAATCAGGCTCAAAAGGGCTTTATTGCCAAGCCAACAGGTCAAATTAAAAGTGAGAAAGGCAATGTTATCTGGGATTTTGATGCATTTAGTTTTTTACAAGATCAAGCACCAAATACCGTTAATCCCACTCTATGGCGACAAGCAAAATTAAACAACAATGTTGGGCTATTTAAAGTAACAGATCGAGTTTGGCAAATTCGTGGTTTTGATTTGGCAAATATGACCATCATTCAGGGTGATACTGGCTGGATTATTGTGGATACATTAACCTCTAAAGAAACGGCTGAAGCAGCACTTAAATTTGCTAGACAGCATTTAGGTGAGCAAAAAATTTCAGCCATTATCTTTACCCATAGCCATATCGATCATTTTGGTGGTGCATTAGGCGTTCTTTCTAGCGAAGAAATTAACGCTAGAAAAACTCCAATTATTGCGCCAAAAGGCTTTATGGAAGAAGCGACCAGTGAAAATGTGATGGCAGGTTCAGCCATGATACGTCGTGCGACTTATATGTATGGAACTTTTCTACCTAAAAATGCGGAAGGATTGGTGGATACAGGTTTAGGTAAGGCTGTTGCTGTGGGAAAAATGGGCATCCTTGAGCCTACACAACTGATCACTCAACCAGAACAGAAAATGACGGTTGATGGCTTGGATTTTGTGTTTTATAACGTGCCGGGTTCAGAAGCACCAGCAGAATTAACGTTCTCTATCCCATCATTGAAACTTTATAACGGCGCAGAAATTCTATCTCATACCATGCATAATCTTTATACCCTTCGGGGTGCTAAAGTCCGTGATGCCTTAAAATGGGTGGGCTATCTAGACCAAGCAATGCAGCATGCCAAAGCATCCGATGTATTGATTGCACAGCATCATTGGCCTGTCTGGGGCAATGACAATATTCAAGATTTTATTAAAACCCAGCGAGATGTTTATAAGTTCACGCATGATCAGACGGTGAGATATATGAACTCTGGTTTTAATGGCGCTGAAATTGCCGAAAAAATTAAGCTTCCAGCGGCACTTGATCAAAAACTATATGCTCATGGCTATTATGGAACCCTAAAACATAATGTAAAAGCAGTATACCAATATTATATGGGATGGTTCGATGCCCATCCTTCCAATTTAGATCCATTACCCCCTAAAGCTGTTGCAAAAAAATATATTGAGTTAGCAGGTGGGGAGAACAATGCATTGAAAAATGCGCGGGATGCCTACGCTCAAGCTGACTATAGATGGGCTGCCGAGATTTTAAAACATATTGTGTTGAATAACCCTCAAAACCAACAAGCAAAAGACTTATTGGCGAATACTTATCGTCAATTGGGCTATGCTGCTGAGGCTTCAACTTGGCGTAATTTCTTTTTGGTGGGCGCTCAAGAGCTACAAAATAATGTACCCCTACAAAATACTTCTGATCCGAGTGATTTATTGATTCATACACCAACTGAAAGATTTCTTGAAGCTATGGCGACAAATTTAGATGTGGAAAATTTAAAAAATGAAAACCAGTGTATCAATCTGGTTTTGTCGGATACCAAAGAGCATTTTTCATTATGGGTTGAAAACTCAGTCATGCAGTTTAAGCGTTATGATGAAAGTAAAGATTTGGCATTGGATTGCCCTACATTAACCTTAACCAAGCCCTTATATCTAAAAATGATTACAGGTCAAATAGAAGGGGTAAAAGTCCTGCTTTCTAAAGACAGTAAAGTCAAAGGTAATCCACTGAAAATTGGAAAATTCTTTGCAATGTTTAAACGTCCAGATTCAATTTTCCCGATTGTGACTCGACCAAATGGCTAAGCTCAAATAAGTAAAGTCGAAACTTAAATTAATAGATCCAAAGAAATGGGTGAAATTATCAACTTGGTTCTCCCAATCTTATAACAGGAATACAAGAAATTATTTCTTGTATTCCTCTTTAAAATTAAAAGTAAGCTATATGTATTTTAACTCTATTGATACTTTATTAAATGGTTTTTGAATTTTTATACTTTATTTTCGATGGAGATATTTTTATTAGTAGCTTGTTTAAAAAAGATTTGTTTATTTTTCTATTAATTGCTTCTAAATAATAACTTCAATATTTTTGTGGTTAAAAGGCAAGGGGGTATTATGATGTGTTTTTTATTGAAAATAAGCTTTTATATTAGGGCGAATTCAAACATGAGGTGCGACAGTTTGAAAAGTCTTATGATAATCAACAAGCTGAGCAAATTTCTCTAATGGTGTAAGCCAATCTAACGCTTTTCTAGGACGAGTATTCAGTGACATGGCAAC
>NZ_JBWZQN010000117.1:0-2780 GCF_056724605.1 Prolinoborus fasciculus
AAAGTCATTTGAATGATTTCTTCTTGGTCTACGTGTCATAAAATACTCCATATATTGATGTTTATAACATCATTTGGGGAGCAAAATATCACTTATAAGTGTTGTTCAAATTTCCTGATCCACCTCTCTCGCTTCAGTCGTGGATGGCATGAACCAAGGTAGTGAAGGCATGAATGCTGGTGCAGCAGTCAATAAACGTGGCGATGCAGATACGACTAATAAAAATGGTATCAATATGTCTACCGCCCTAAGCATTATTGAAATGTGTTATGGCGATACTGGCTTATTACTCTCGATGCCACGCCAAGGATTAGGAAATTCAGCCATTGCAGCTGTTGCCAATGAGGAGCAATTGCACCGTTTTCATGAAACTTGGGCCGCCATGGCGATTACCGAGTCAGGTTGCGGTTCAGATTCCGCTGCAATTCGTACCACTGCAACCAAAGATGGTGATGATTATATTCTGAATGGTGAGAAGATTTTTGTAACCTCCGGAGAGCGTGCTGATGCAGTGGTCGTTTGGGCAACTTTGGATAAAAAACTGGGACGATCGGCAATTAAATCATTTGTGGTGACCAAAGGTACTCCAGGAATGAAGGTTGAACGACTAGAACATAAATTAGGGATTAAATCATCCGATACTGCCATGATTAGCTTTATCAACTGTCGAGTACCTGCAGCAAACTTGCTCGGTCATGCAGAAATCGATGTTGCTAAAGGCTTTGCTGGCGTAATGGAAACCTTTGATAATACTCGCCCGCTGGTTGCAGCCATGGCGATTGGTTGTGCGAAAGCCTCGCTGGAACGCATCAAGGAGATTTTTAAGGATCAACTGGACTCTACTTATGCCACACCGTATTTACAAAGCTCTAATATCGCAGCACAAATCTATCGTATGGAAGCTGAATGGGAAGCAGCACGCTTGCTGATGCTGAAGGCCGCCTGGATGGCCGATAATCACAAACCAAATTCATGTGAAGCATCTATTGCCAAAGCCAAGGCCGGTCGGATCGGTAATGAAATTACCTTAAAATGTGTCGAACTTGCGGCAGCCATTGGTTATAACGAAACTGAACTTTTAGAAAAATGGGCGCGTGATTCCAAGATTCTGGATATTTTTGAAGGCACCCAGCAAATTCAGCAACTGATTATTGCCCGTCGGGAACTAGGAAAATCATCGAGCGAATTAAAATAATGATTACTCATTAAGTAGCGAATTAAACTTACATGAGTTAATTAAACGATGGATTTTTTAAGGATTTAAGGTTATAAAAATTCATCGTTTTTTCAAAATAAAATCAGTCCAATATGTACTCTATTCGTCCTATTCAGCCTGAAGATAATGCCCAAATTGCAAACATTATTCGTCGTGTTTCCCAAGAATTTGGACTGGCAGCAGAATCTGGTTTTGCCGTAGGTGATTCTATTCTAGATGAGCTATATCAAGTTTATCAGCAACCAAAATCAGCTTACTGGGTTGTTGTGGATCAACAAAATAAAATTTACGGGGGTGGTGGAATTGCGCCATTAAAAGGTGATGCAACTATTTTAGAAATTCAGAAAATGTACTTTTTACCTGAAATTCGTAAGCAGGGTTTTGCCAAGAAAATTTTAGAATTATCCTTTGAATTTGCACTGGCCCATCAGATTAAGTCAGTCTATCTAGAAACAACTAAAGTGCTTTGGCAAGCGGTGAAACTTTATGAAAAATTCGGTTTTCAGCATCTTGATCACCCTGAAGGCAATACCGGACATAGTGAAGCCTGTGAAATCTGGATGCTAAAAAACCTTTCAACTTAGAGATTTTTTAGTAGATAGATAAAGTTTGTACATTAATAAAGTGCTTTCATCAGCAGCGAGCTTGACTCTTGTATATAGGCTGCCTAACATCGAAATACGTTTATTCAGGCATGGAATTCACAGTTTGTTTTTTTCTCATCTATTAAATCCAATTAAATCTAAACGTTCACTATTTAATTCTCATTCTTTTAAATTTTCTTCTATTTTATTGAGCACTTTTCTTTTTGCGGGTTGTTCATCCTTGGGCGGAGGCTCGGTAGAAAAGCGCGCAGCTAAATTATCTAAAGGCATTCAAACTGCTTACTCCACCCCATCCAGTACAGCTAATCGTGTTTCACCTTTAATTGTTCAACATGCACAAAATCAAGGTGTAGATCCGCTCCTAGTGGCGGCTGTGATTCATCAGGAATCTACTTATCGTAGCCAAGCAACTTCGCCAGCAGGTGCGGTAGGCTTGATGCAAGTGATTCCAAGATATTGGCAACAAACCTGCCCTGGTGATTTATACAATGAAAGCAGTAATATCCAATGTGGTACATATATTCTTTCTAAATATAATCAATCATCCGGTGACTGGAAGAAAGCGCTTGCCTATTATAATGTAGGTCCGTCAGGTTATGAAAATAATCGTAAAATGCGTAAACAAGGTAAACGTTATGCCAACCGAGTAAAACAGCATAAAAAAATGCTAAAAGACTCTCTCTAATGACTGAATAAAGAGAATTAATTTAACCATACTTAGGCTATTTTATTTAATATTTGGTAAATAGTAATCGCTAATTGTGTCCATTAAAGTTTTTACCATGAAAGTATACCTACAACCTATTAATCTCAGCCATGATATATATATTCAGCTAAAATAGTCTGCAATAAAAAACCAGCGATTCGCTGGTTTTTTATTTTGTAAGGTTTATAAGATCAGCTTGTAAACTCTTATAGCGCTAGTTTTACAGAGATCCCAATAGGTCAAACAAATTAAC
>NZ_JBWZQN010000118.1:0-2725 GCF_056724605.1 Prolinoborus fasciculus
TCATCGTTCGGTGAATAACTTTATGGTGAATATTATGGCTGCTATAGTGGCTTATTGCTTAAATCCAAATAAGCCAACTTTCCAAAACTTGCTAAAAAGCTAAAATATTTCATCGAACTCAGGTTATTTTAGTCATAGCAGTTTTATTCTTAACGTGAAGTGAATATCTTTTATATCCCCATCAGATGAAAATTAGAATAACAAAAGATTACATAATCTTTATTTTTTACTATTTATTAAGTTTCATCTTAAATGTTTTAAGACTTATTACTATAAGGCAGGCACAAAAAAAGACGCTAATGCGCCGTGGATTTCTTTGTGCCTGTATGGTTTATGGGTTTATGCAGCTACGCTAAAACGCTCAATATGACCAAATACACTTAGCTCTTCATCATTAGCTTTAGAGATATCTGCCAGTGCTTCACCTTCAATTGAATAAGATCCGAAGTCCTCATGAATTAGATCAAACTCGGTATCTGGCGAAAATTCGACGCGCCATAAAGTTAAGATCACCTTATCGCCTGTAACAGTATCAATGCCTTTAAACAGCAAGCGATATTCATTACCTAGGTTAGTTGCAATTGTAGTACGTGTCTTAGCACCGGCTTTGGCAGAAAACTTAACTGAACCAACAATAGCTTCATTAAAAATGACTGTGCCGTAAACAGCATCCAGTACATATTTATCTGAAGTGATGGCAACATCCGAGCTGTCTTTAAAATCCACTTCACTTAAATTACGATGTCCTAAGTCAATCATGGCGCCAGCTTCTACAGCACCCAGAGTAATATCAGTCAGCTGAGTTTCAGGGATTTCGATTGATTTGCCACTTAGGACCATTGCTAAGTTTTGCTTTGTTACTTCTTCAAGCGTACCAGAGATAGCCACTGCAGTTTGTTTGCGTAGTACCGCATCCTTAGCACGGAGGCCGGTTTTACTTTCATAGTGATCAGTGGATTCACTAGAGATTGCGATCTGCAATTCCGGTGTATTACCAACGGGCAATAAGGCAGATGGCACACTATTAACCATCTTCGCCAAATGAAGCTCGCCTTGAAGCGAGATTAAATCTGATTTAGCCATTACTTTTCATCCCCTGTGGTTTTCTTGGCTGGAGCAGCGGCTTTAGCTTCAGGTACTTCCTGAATCACGCCATCTGCCACTAATTTTTTGATCTGAGCATCACCCAATCCGCCAACGACATCGCCCTTTTTAAAGCGACCGACAGGCTGAGTTGCCTTGTATTGTTTCACCATGACTGGCTCCTAAATGAATTTTTGTGATTCAAAAATAATCGTGATGTATGCAAAGCCCGGACTATAACCATCCCGAACCGATATGAAATCCAGTGCCGTGCGTGATGCTTGAGGCTGCCAACCGGAAAGTAGTTGAATTACTTTCTCGGTCAAAAGCCCCGCTTCATCACTTACAGCACGTCCATCGGTCATTTGAGATTGAGCATTGCGACATGCCACCGTAACCGCCCATTGCTGACCGATCTGATTGATACTTCCACGACCTGCACTGGCTTTCTTGTCGATACGGACAAAATTGACATGCGCAGATGGCGTGACTTGTGACATCTCTGTTACGCTGACTGAGTTTAACGGCGTATAGATCTTTAGAAGTTCTGGAATTTCTTTCAGCTTTTCTGCAATCTCATCACGTACCGCGAAGAAGGTGCTCATCTATAAAACTCCCGACAATATCTAAAACCATGGCTTCATCTTCTGCATTGATCCCTAACTGTGTTCGAGGCGGTAAAATCGACTGCTTAACTTTCCGATATTGACCACCCACTGCAAAAGTAATGTATTGGCCATTCTTAGGTAGGATTGTTGCGCCGTAATGTAGATGGGGTGCAACCAATGATTGGGAGAATGACAAATACAGAAACCGGGAACGGGCATTTAAGGCTAAGCCGCGTGGAATTAGGTTGGTGGTCAGTTCAGTTTTTCCGGCCCCTGGTGGAACATTGATAACTACGTTCGCAATCTCACCAGCTATCACCTGATCAATGATCCAAGAGATATAAACATGGTGCCAGTTCACCGTAAATTTGAAGCCCATTCGGGGCTTAAAGAAACGCCGGGTGAAATATAAATGCTCATCTTCACACAGCTTCTTTTCAACCTGTGTTTGCAGATCCATTTAGTATTCCTCTTGGGCCTTCTTTACAGCAGCTTCAACTTGGTCTTGGGTAGCGTGCACAACTGTTGTTTGTAATGCTTCGCCGTCCTTACCGGTAATTTCTTGTCGGTTAGTGAATTGACCACCTACATCTTTAGCAGCCTGTTCAAGAATCTTGAGTGCTAATTTTGCATTCTTGGTTTTTTCAAGTTGCTTCTGATATTGCTTAAGCCGGTAATACTTACTAGCAATTGGAATATCTATCAAACCTTCATCAAATTTCTTACGAGTCTGGTTGAATAGATCTGCAAGTTTTTTCCCGAGATTGCGACCTGCATATTTAGTCGGGTCATAGTTTTCACACTGAACCGTACCGGGTTTGTCGGAGAGTCAATATTCTGAGAGACTACCCCGATGACAAAATTAAAATATACCCCTGAAATCAGAGAAAGAGCGGTTCAATTATTGATTGAATCTGAAAAAGATTATCCTTCTACTTGGGCTGCAATCACAGCAATTGCGCCTAAGATTGGTTGTACTCCTGAAACACTTCGTGCCTGGCATCAAAAGCATTTAGATCAGCAAAATCCTATTA
>NZ_JBWZQN010000119.1:0-2563 GCF_056724605.1 Prolinoborus fasciculus
ATGAGAAAGCCCATATAAATGGGTAATGTACAAGTTGCTGTAGAAGCATGTTTAGTTCGTCTGATCACAGATACGTTATAAACTATTGTAATACTTTTTTGAATCCGTCAATGCGTAAGTCCTATATTAATTAATTTGAGTACGCTTGAGCCAGGCGAAAAAAAGACAAAAAAATCGCTCTTAGAATTTTGCAACTTCTCCACCAAGTTATCTGCAAAATCCTAAAAGCGTTTGTCGGAGGGCGTAAGCATTAACACGTTATAATTATTGTTATAAGGCCATTAAAACGCAGATTTGAAAGTCCGTATATCCCTGAAAATGGTGATATTTACGATTTAATTGATAAATTGTGCTAAAAAACTGCAAATCTGTTGCTACCTGGTCTCAGAAACAGCAAGATGGCGGCAATTAAACCGAGTTATGCCTATAATAGAGCCATCCTAGCAAGTGGCGAGCAAGATGCGCGGTTTATATTTAATTACCAATGATGATCCATTAGAGCTTTTATTGGCGAAGTTGGAAGGTGCAATGGCCAATGGTGGTGTTGCGGTCTTGCAATATCGCCGTAAAAAAGTGGCGAAAGAAGATCAAATTTACGAAATCGAGTATATGAAAGCCATGTGTGCTGAATATGCTGTACCTTTCGTGATTAATGATGATCTGGAAATGGCGGTTAAATACGGCGTGGGTGTGCATTTAGGCCAGGATGATGGTTCGATTGTCGACGCTGTTGCGCGTTTGCCTAAAGGCGTGTTGATTGGCCGTAGCTGTAATAACTCACTTGAGCTGGCTGAACAGGCCATTGCCGATGGTGCGAATTATGTGGCATTTGGAGCAATTTATGCTACTGATAGTAAACCTGAAGCGGGTAATATTGGTCTTGAAACCTTAAAACTGGCCAAAGAGAAATTGAATGTACCTTTATGTGCCATTGGTGGTTTAACGGTTGAAAATTCCAAGGATGTCATTGAGTCAGGTGCGGATTATTGCGCGGTGATTAGTGATATATTGGGACTTCCTATGAATGCCATTCCTGAACGTTTAGATGAATGGTCTGCGCTTTTTCAAGCTACAGCATAAAATTTTTTGATTGATTTAATTTTGAGTCGAGTGCCTTCATGAGCTTATCTCCAAAGCAAGAACAATTGTTCAAACAAGCCAATAAACATATCCCGGGTGGCGTCAATTCACCTGTACGCGCATTTAATAGTGTCGGTGGGACGCCGGTCTTTATCGAAAAAGCCCAAGGTGCGTATCTGTATGATGTCGATGGCAAACGTTATGTGGACTATGTAGGTTCATGGGGGCCGATGATTTTGGGTCATGCGCATCCAGCGATTATTAAAGCGGTTCAGGATGCCGCAGTAGACGGTTTGAGCTTTGGTGCGCCCACAGTTCATGAAACCACACTGGCAGACATTATCTGCGAGATCATGCCATCGATTGAGCTGGTTCGTATGACCAACTCAGGTACAGAAGCGACCATGACCGCGATTCGTTTAGCGCGTGGTTATACTGGCCGTGACAAGATTGTAAAATTTGAAGGCTGTTACCACGGTCACTCGGATTCATTATTGGTAAAAGCAGGTTCTGGTTTATTGACCAGTGGTGAAGGAGAAGCGACGTCTGCAGGCGTGCCGGCAGATTTTGCTAAACATACGCTGACACTTCCGTATAACGATATTGCGACTTTAAAAGAATGTTTTGCCAAATTTGGTTCAGAAATTGCCGGCGTGATTGTTGAGCCAGTCGCAGGCAACATGAACCTGGTGAAACCGATTGACGGTTTCCTGCAAGCGATTCGTGATGTCTGTGATGAGCATGGTTCAGTGTTTATTATTGATGAAGTGATGACAGGTTTTCGTGTTGGACTGGGTGGCGCGCAAGCACATTACGGCGTAACTCCGGATTTAACCACATTGGGTAAAATCATCGGTGCAGGCCTGCCAGTGGGTGCATTCGGTGGGAAACGTGAAGTGATGGAATGTATTGCACCATTGGGTAAGGTATACCAAGCAGGTACATTGTCAGGTAATCCGCTGGCAATGCGTGCCGGAATTGAGATGTTTAAACATCTACGTGCTGAAGGTTTCTATGAGAAATTGTCTGCGCAACTTGAGAAACTGCTGGTTGGCTTGCAAGCTGCTGCGGATGAAGCCGGTATTCCGTTTAAGACGCAACAAGTCGGTGGTATGTTTGGTCTTTACTTTACCGATCAGGAAGATATCACCAGTTTTGACTCTATGCTGAAATGTGATGTCGATGCGTTCCGTAAATTCTTCCATGGCATGTTAAATCGTGGCGTAAACCTTGCACCATCTGCTTTTGAAGCCGGCTTTATTTCAGCTGCGCATAGTGATGAAGATATTGCTTACACGATTCGAGCGGCTAAAGAAACTTTTGCTGAGATGAAAGGATAATTCGACCTCTCCCTGACCCTCTCCTAAAAGGCATAGGTATCTACACAATTCCTGAACTTTGCGTTAAATTGAAGAGCATGCTCTTCAATTTAACATCTCTGGCCTGGATCAGCGTCTTGTCAAGCGCTATAACAGCCTTGTAA
>NZ_JBWZQN010000120.1:0-2343 GCF_056724605.1 Prolinoborus fasciculus
TGTTCAAATGGCGATTCAGCGTTTAATTGGTTTTGGGAAAAAAGAAGAGTTTAAGGAAATTTTGGCAATTTTAAGAAGGCAGAACCCTGATAGGATAAGGGTTCTGTGAAATTTGTCGTGTACAGAGTGATTTTTTATAATATCTACAAACTTCTATATGGTACGTCTAAGATTTAGCTTTGTTATAGAGGTTAGGGTCTAGTAATATGGATATTAGTCTAGTCCAATGCGCATCCGTGATGCATTATACGAGGTATAGGTGAATTCAAATAATTTCGATACAAAGAAACCGAGTACAAGATATATATTAACCCCAGTTCGGGATAAGGGCTCAAAAAAAAGATAAAAAAAGAAGTCCGAAGTTGTTAAAGTGAGTTTACCAAGACAAACTTCACAACAAGGACTTCTTACATGGACAACCTAACCGAACTATACTGCCATATTGACGACTTTTATCAGCAATTCAAACCTGAGTTTGACGCTCATTTAATCGCAACGGGCCGTCAACGGCTAAGAGCATGCCAGATAAGTGTAGCAGAGATTATGACTGTCTTGATACTGTTTCATCAACTGCGTTATCGACAGTTTAAGTCTTTTTACTACCATCACATGCTTGGCATGATGAAACGGGAGTTTCCAAACTTGCCCAGTTATTCACGGTTTATAGAGCTGATAAGTTGGTGAGTCATTTCTCAAGCGCTATTCATCTGGTTAATTTAGTTGTCAGGCTTAACTGATGGCACGCCCTAGTGCAATTGGTTACGACATGCTATAGTTAAGTATTAAACTTAATCTCAAAGGTAAGATCGTGGGAGACAGTAAGTCAGCAGACCGCTAGGCCGCAACAACCTTTTTCATTGTTGCGGCGATCTATAGTGAGTCAGTAATTCACTAAGAAAGCAGATTGCCGCCAGAATTCTTCATCTGTGCGGATATTTTACCATGTCTGATAAATCAAACCCCCTGTGGGCTTACTCTCTGCCATCAGCCCTCTTTTTGATGGCACCCTTTGATATTCTCTCCTCACTAGCCATGGACGTTTATCTACCGATCATTCCGGAGATGCCAACGGCTCTTAATACTTCACCTGCCATTGTTCAGCTCACGTTGAGCGTTTACATGATTGTGCTCGGTTTAGGACAGGTTGTCTTCGGGCCTATGTCTGATCGCATCGGTCGACGACCAATTGTTTTAGGTGGAGCATTCTTTTTTACCGTTTCTTCTTTTGCTTTAGCGATGACCAGTAATGGACCGCTATTCGTCACACTACGCGTCCTGCAGGCGCTTGGTGCTTCGGCTATGCTCGTTGCAACTTTCGCAACTGTCCGGGATGTCTACGCAAATAGTCCCGAAAGTAGCGTGATATATAGTCTTTTCGGTTCAATGCTAGCCTTCGTACCTGCGCTCGGACCCATATTAGGTGCAGTTATTGCAATGAATTTTGGGTGGCGTGCGATCTTCGTGATGCTTGGTATCTTTGGATTATTCGCCTTCTGCCACGCGCTGCTCAGGTGGCATGAAACACGTCCAAGCCGACAGAGTAGACAAAGCCCTGTCTTTTGGTCAATCCTTGGAAGTTCATCTTTCTGGATCTATACACTGGGTTTTAGTACGGCAATGGGAGCGTTCTTCGTCTTTTTCTCCACTTCCCCGCGAGTTTTGATCGAACGCCTAGGCCTCTCCCAAATAATATTCAGCGCAATCTTCGCCACGGTTGCTTTTGTGATGATAATAACAACGCGTTTCGCAAGATTTTTTGTGTCGCGCTGGGGAGTTGAAGGCAGTCTTATACGAGGGTTATTCGTTATTTTGATGGGTGCCTGTATCCTAACCGGATGCACTCTTCTGACCGAGCCCTCCATTCTGACGTTCGTACTACCGATGTGGCTGATCGCTGTCGGAATGGTGTTAGTGGTATCGGTTACGGCTAATGGTGCATTACACGATTTTAGCAACGCTGCTGGTACAGCTGTGGCGCTCTACTACAGTGTGCAAAGCCTAATCGTTGGAATCGTTGGTACTATAGTGATCGTCACGCTTCCAGGCGATAGTGCGTGGCCGTTGATAGCCTACTGCCTGATATTAGTAACCGTAACTTTATTTGTGATGGCAGCTAATCGATTAATGAGGCGCTCTTAGGTTGTGGAAAAATAAAATTATAGAGTCAACATATTGCTTGACTTTACTTTAAATCAGCTCTCAAACTATTGATTTTTTCTCTGTACACGACAAAAATAGATAACTCATTGAAATAATGTCATAATAATTGTTTTCTAACGACGAATACTATGACACATCTCAATGAGTTATATCTTATCTTAAACAAATATCTAAAATGGAACA
>NZ_JBWZQN010000121.1:0-2238 GCF_056724605.1 Prolinoborus fasciculus
ATAGGGGAGCCGTAGGGAAACCGAGTCTTAATAGGGCGTTTAGTTGCTGGGTATAGACCCGAAACCAGGTGATCTATCCATGAGCAGGTTGAAGGTTGGGTAACACTAACTGGAGGACCGAACCCACTGTCGTTGAAAAGCCAGGGGATGACTTGTGGATAGGGGTGAAAGGCTAATCAAACTTGGTGATAGCTGGTTCTCCCCGAAAGCTATTTAGGTAGCGCCTCGGACGAATACCATTGGGGGTAGAGCACTGTTTCGGCTAGGGGGTCATCCCGACTTACCAAACCGATGCAAACTCCGAATACCAATGAGTACTATCCGGGAGACAGACTGCGGGTGCTAACGTCCGTAGTCAAGAGGAAAACAATCCAGACCGCCAGCTAAGGCCCCAAAATTATAGTTAAGTGGGAAACGATGTGGGAAGGCATAGACAGCTAGGAGGTTGGCTTAGAAGCAGCCACCCTTTAAAGAAAGCGTAATAGCTCACTAGTCGAGTCGGCCTGCGCGGAAGATGTAACGGGGCTAAAACTATATGCCGAAGCTGCGGATGCATAATTTATTATGCGTGGTAGGGGAGCGTTCTGTAAGCCGATGAAGGTGGATTGAGAAGTCTGCTGGAGGTATCAGAAGTGCGAATGCTGACGTGAGTAACGACAATGCGAGTGAAAAACTCGCACGCTGAAAGACCAAGGGTTCCAGTCCAACGTTAATCGGGGCTGGGTGAGTCGACCCCTAAGGCGAGGCCGAGAGGCGTAGTCGATGGGAAATTGGTTAATATTCCAATACTTCTGTGTAATGCGATGAGAGGACGGAGAAGGTTAAGTCAGCCTGGCGTTGGTTGTCCAGGTGGAAGGTTGTAGGCATGTATCTTAGGCAAATCCGGGGTACTCTATGCTGAGAACTGATAGCAAGCTGTACTTGTACAGTGAAGTGGCTGATACCATGCTTCCAGGAAAAGTCTCTAAGCTTCAGTTACACAGGAATCGTACCCGAAACCGACACAGGTGGTCAGGTCGAGTAGACCAAAGCGCTTGAGAGAACTCTGCTGAAGGAACTAGGCAAAATGGTACCGTAACTTCGGGAGAAGGTACGCTGTTGTCTGTGATAGGACTTGCTCCTTGAGCGGCCGACAGCCTCAGAAACCAGGCCCCTGCAACTGTTTATTAAAAACATAGCACTCTGCAAACACGAAAGTGGACGTATAGGGTGTGATGCCTGCCCGGTGCTGGAAGGTTAATTGATGGGGTTAGCGTAAGCGAAGCTCTTGATCGAAGCCCCAGTAAACGGCGGCCGTAACTATAACGGTCCTAAGGTAGCGAAATTCCTTGTCGGGTAAGTTCCGACCTGCACGAATGGCATAATGATGGGGGCGCTGTCTCCAGCAGAGACTCAGTGAAATCGAATTCGCCGTGAAGATGCGGTGTACCCGCGGCTAGACGGAAAGACCCCGTGAACCTTTACTGCAGCTTGACATTGAACTTTGATCTTACTTGTGTAGGATAGGTGGGAGGCTTTGAAGTCGCGACGCTAGTTGCGATGGAGCCGTCCTTGAAATACCACCCTGGTAATATTGAGGTTCTAACTCTGTCCCGTTATCCGGGACGAGGACCATGTCTGGTGGGTAGTTTGACTGGGGCGGTCTCCTCCTAAAGAGTAACGGAGGAGTACGAAGGTGCGCTCAGCGTGGTCGGAAATCACGCGTAGAGTATAAAGGCAAAAGCGCGCTTAACTGCGAGACCCACAAGTCGAGCAGGTACGAAAGTAGGTCTTAGTGATCCGGTGGTTCTGTATGGAAGGGCCATCGCTCAACGGATAAAAGGTACTCTGGGGATAACAGGCTGATACCGCCCAAGAGTTCATATCGACGGCGGTGTTTGGCACCTCGATGTCGGCTCATCTCATCCTGGGGCTGAAGCAGGTCCCAAGGGTATGGCTGTTCGCCATTTAAAGAGGTACGCGAGCTGGGTTTAGAACGTCGTGAGACAGTTCGGTCCCTATCTACCGTGGGCGTTGGAAATTTGAGAGGATCTGCTCCTAGTACGAGAGGACCAGAGTGGACGAACCTCTGGTGTACCGGTTGTCACGCCAGTGGCATCGCCGGGTAGCTATGTTCGGAAGGGATAACCGCTGAAAGCATCTAAGCGGGAAGCCTACCTCAAGATAAGATTTCCCCGAGACTTTATGTCTCCTAAAGAGCCGTTGAAGACTACGACGTTGATAGGTTGGATGTGGAAG
>NZ_JBWZQN010000122.1:0-2206 GCF_056724605.1 Prolinoborus fasciculus
AATACAAAATAATTCGGTAATATGATCCATTGAGAAGCCTTGTTTTATAACATTTTGTCTTGAGAACCAATATGTTACAAAAACAGGGCTTTTTTTCTACTCTTTTTTTATATCGAACTCAGGTTATTTAATCAATGTTTCACGATTTTCATCGTGAAACTAAGTCTATTCGCAAATTTCAATGAGTTACTCACTGTCTTTTAAATAGCGGTATACCGCCTGGCGACTAATTCCAAATGCCTGGCCTAATGCCATTTTTGAAGGGTACTTCCCCTCCTTCCATGCCTGCCGTAAAGCTTCAGCTTGGTCGGGTTTTAATTTATGTACCCGGCCTTTGTACTTTCCTTGAGTAGAGGCTAGTTTAATTCCTTCCTTTTGCCGTTCTAAAATGATCTCACGTTCGAACTGTGCAAAAGCACCCATCAGTTGCAGCATCAAATTATCCATCGGAGTGGATTGGGCCGTAAAAGTAATATTTTCTTTTACAAACTGGATGGCGATCCCTCGTTTGACCAGTTTATCTACTTCAGTGACCAAATCTTTTAGGCTTCGCGCAAAACGATCCATGGAATGTACAACAACTTGATCGCCTTCCCTGACATAGTTCAACATTTCCTGAAATTTAGGTCGATCGGTATTTTTACCTGAAGCGCGATCAACAAAAATTCGATCGACTTCAATTCCCTCAAGTTGACGTCCCGTATTTTGCTCGACTGAACTGACCCGGACATAACCTACTTTTTGACCTTTCACTTTTTCATGCCCCAATTGGATAAAAATGAACAATTTCGTAAATTATAAATCTTTAATACCAAAGTTACATGTTACTTATGATTAAAAATCATTTAAATGAGACATGCTTTTACGAACTTTTAGATTGTCACTTTAGGGTATACTCTATGAATACATACTTTAGACAAAGATTTGGGCTTTATCGTCGTCATGCGAATTATTGTTGGTCATTTACGACTGATAGTTTGTCATTGAACGACACACTAGTTGTTATTGATAAAAAACCGCCATATTATCTATTGGCGGTTTTTTCATGATTCTTAACTTATATTTTCTAATTTTTATAACTTGATTCGCATTTTTCTGGAACTCATAAGAGACTGGGGATTCTTCATACATATACCCATCTAAAAGGGCACTGTTGCAAATAGGCTGACATGATAAGCTAAATATCTTATTTATTTCGAGATACAGCAGATGAATCCCTTCCACGGTCGGCACTTTCAAGGTGAAATCATTCTTTGGGCTGTTCGTTGGTATTGTAAATATGGCATCAGCTATCGTGAACTTCAAGAAATGCTCGCTGAACGAGGCATAAATGTGGATCACAGTACAATTTATCGTTGGGTTCAGCGTTATGCTCCAGAAATGGAAAAACGGTTACGCTGGTATTGGCGTAATCCTACAGATTTACATTCATGGCATATGGATGAGACTTATATCAAAGTGAAGGGGCGATGGACTTACCTGTATCGTGCAGTTGATCAACGGGGTCATACGATTGACTTTTACCTTTCCGCTAGACGGAACAGTAAATCAGCCTATAGTTTTCTAGGAAAGATCTTCAATACGGTGAAAAAATGGCAAATTCCAAGGGTCATCAATACAGATAAAGCAGCGACCTATGGCCATGCTTTATCACGATTAAAGCGAGAAGGAAAATGTCCAGTAGATATTGAGCACAGGCAGATTAAGTATAAAAATAATGTCATTGAATGTGATCATGGTAAGTTAAAGCGAATCATCAGGGCCACATTAGGATTCAAATCTATGAAGACGGCTTATGCCACAATTAAAGGTATTGAAGTCATGCGTGCACTACGTAAAGGACAAGCATCGTCATTTTATTATGGTCAGCCTCAGGGTGAAGTGTGTCTAATCAACAGGGTTTTCGGTCTCTAAGCACTTTTTAAAGGGAACATCATCGACTCAAATCTCTATTTGCAACAGTGCCGTCCTCTTTGAGCTGCTATAAGTTCTCATAGTAGTTTCCACTCATATCTACTAGAGGAAATATTTTTAGTTCCTGACTTGTCAATCTGAATAGCTCTTCAATTGTGTCGTAGTGAGAGGTGGATCAGGAAATTTGAACAACACTTATAAGTGATATTTTGCTCCCCAAATGATGTTATAAACATCAATATATGGAGTATTTTATGACACGTAGACCAAGAAGAAATCATTCAAATGACTT
>NZ_JBWZQN010000123.1:0-2010 GCF_056724605.1 Prolinoborus fasciculus
CTTGACTCAAGCATTAATGCAGTACGATCTTCAAAGTTAAGATGATGGTATGACAATTTTATATACTCCATAAACCCTTTAAATTAATTAGGTGGTTTATGTCGCACTTCAAGTTTTACTCTGCCGATCTTCAAATTTATCTTTATCAAGCTCATGTAATTTACCTTGATATGCTTTTTCCTCATATTCATCACTATAGGAAAATATCTCATCAGTTAAGGCTGTAAGATTATCAAAAATAATCTTCCTATGAGGTTTACTTTGATCAATGTACTGGAGACTTAATTGATAAGTTTCATTTATAGTAAAATTTGGAAGATTAATTTTTTTCATCTTTAATCTCAGATTTAATATTTTTGATGCTTTTCATTAAATGTGCTCTAGCTTCAGTACCCAATTCTTCATTAAAAATATGTATAACCTGATTAAATATTTCTATATTCGTTTTTTTATAGTCATCTTTTATAATTTTCCTTACTTCTGCTTCTAATAAATCAATAAAGCTTGAATTTGATGCTGTTAAGTTAAAAATCTCATAGTTTAATAAAGAAATATTTTCTCCAAATGTCTCAGTTTCTAGCCTCAGAGCATTGAAAATATCTCCCCTCCTTAAGATTTTCCACACACAGCTCTTAGGAATTTCTTGTAAAATAATTGGAGAATGTGTTGTTAAAATTCCAATGGCATTTCTATCAATTAGTAACCATGACATAGCTCTTAAATAAGCTGAAATTAGAGGAGGATGCAAATAAGTTTCAGGCTCATCATATAGAATTAGGGATTTCTCTGTAACTGAATTAACTAAATGCGTTAAAGATTTAATAACGATTTTATGTCCTGTGCTTAGTAAGCGGTAGACATCTATAATTTTTTCATTATTAATTTCACTTTCTTCATCTTCTAAAATATATGAAAAAAGATCACTAAGAGAATCATCATTCTTAATTAGGATTTTAAGCATTTCGATCCATCTCTGTGTTTTAGAAATAGATTTCATGCATTCTTCAAAAGATTCTAAAAATTGATGCTCGAGATCCGAGCCACCATTTAATGTGTTTTCAGTATTATTAAAAGGGCTCTTTAATAACCCGTAAAAAGCATAATCATAGTCAGCTATATCCTCTTCTACTATGCCCTGAAATGGTTTATCAAATGGACTGTAACTAAAGTAAATAACCTTTGTTAATCCTAAGTCTTCATTGAAGAATTTTTTTAATATCTTATTCAAAAAATTTGTTTTACCTACACCATTACTTCCAATTACAACATGTAAGTTTGTTGGGGGTAATGAATTGGGAGTAACATCAAAGGAAACTTCTACATTCCTATTTTCATCATTAAAATATTCAAATGAAAAACTAAATTCTGTCAATTCAGGTTTTCCATGAGCTAAACGATTATATTTTCCACGTATCTCATCTACAAAAAACTCTCTTAGTAAAGATGTATTTAGAACTGAGAGGTTCTTATCATATATTTGATTGAATTTATCTATGGCGAAAGCTAAGTCATTTAATCCTTTAAGAATTGTTTTCCTAGTTTTATCATTTAGAGAAGACATTCTCTTATAATACTTACCACTCCCCCCTATACTAAAAAACTTTTCATTGAGTTTAGAGAATTTCTTAGGCACATGCTGATTAAAGTGATAAATGTTTTGAGTATCATCCAAAAAAGCAATTTTTACAGCGCCTAAATCAGTAACTTCTCCATTTTTTACATATCTCAAATGAAATTGAGTTTTATAACCAAAATCATTCCAGTCATCCCACTTAAGTACACAATATTCCTTATCTGTAGAAATTTTTCTACTATCTGTACGGTAGTCTTCGACAACATAAAAATTCATGTGACAAAATCAATAACTAAAATATTATATAATTTAGGACTTACGCATTGACGGATTCAAAAAAGTATTACAATAGTTTATAACGTATCTGTGATCAGACGAACTAAACATGCTTCTACAGCAACTTGTACATTACCCATTTATATGGGCTTTCTCATGAC
>NZ_JBWZQN010000124.1:0-1998 GCF_056724605.1 Prolinoborus fasciculus
GAGATCCATGCACGTGTAGCAGTCCTTAACAGATTTACGGAATTAGGTCGACCACTTACCCAAGTTACGCCTTAAATTTGGCTCAATTAGGGGCGCTTTGCATTTCAAATCTTTGTGCAACAAAGCCCGGCTGCGGTAAAAGGTGCGGAATCGACCAAAGATATCGTGGCACGTATGGGACGTGCCGGAACTGTCGGTGACCGTAGCTTGGGCTATCCGGATGCAGGTGCACATGGCTTAAGTGTAATCTTTACAGATATTGCAGAACATATTAAATAAATCGTTCATTAAAAAAGCCTCGAATCATCGGGGCTTTTTTATATTTCATTTCCTCTACTGAGCAAGTTTTAAAGCGCAAGTAATGAAAGGCATACTCATTCCTATGGATGTGGCTTAATGAAACTTGTCCAAATAGCGCTCTAGTTCTTCTGTCACTACTACCCGCTTATTGCCTTTCACCTGTTCCTCACTCAATACACCTTCTGAATCAATGACCACCACTTTGTGTCCAGCTGCTTGTAAACGTTTGACCCCTTCAAATAACATACGTGCACCCACATCATGAATCAGAGTCAAATTGGTCAGGTCTATGACTATACGTGTTTTAGCGTCTGGCTCATCCTGCAAGATCCGCAGCAACATTTCCGACTCGGTAAATTGCAACACGCCGCGCAGCTCATACACGACAATGTCATTGTTCTTACCTGCCATATAATGACTTTGCAAAATGGTCTGTGCCGATGGCGTCCCTTCCATCAGATGCAAGCCCATGTCCCGCGACAAACGCTCGAAGATATCCACACCACGCACACTATGCCCATGCTCATCAATTTTAGGAGAAAAAACTACAATTCCCACTTGCCCAGGCAATACCCCGATAATTCCGCCAGATACACCACTTTTGGCAGGAATTCCGACCGTCGTCAGCCAGTCACCCGCCGCATCATACATGCCACAGGTCATCATCACGCTGAGCACTTGACGTACTACATCACGTTCTAACAACTGTTTGCCAGTTTTGGCCTGAACACCGCCATTGGCGAGCACACTGCAGATATTTGCCAGATCTTTGACCGTCACTTTAATCGCACATTGCTTGATATATCCATTTACGATTTCCACAGGATCCGAATCCAGCACACCTACAGTTCGCAGCATGTAACCAATCGACAGGTTCCGGAATGCAGTTTTGACTTCAGACTTATACACCTGCTTGTCGAATTCCAGTTGACGGCCTGCCAGCTCACTTAAAAAACGGCGCAAGCATTCCGCACGTGAAATGCCTTTTTGTACCGGAATCAAAGAATGCGTGGTGATCGCACCCGAGTTAATCATTGGATTTTTCGGAAGATTGGTTTCTTTATCCAGTGAAATCTGATTAAAAGCCTCCCCTGAAGGTTCAACGCCGACCTTTTCCAGTACTGCTGAAATTCCCAAATGCTGCAATGCCAAGGCATAGGCAAAAGGCTTGGACATCGACTGCATGGTAAATTCGGTTTCATCATCCCCCGTGGAATAAATCGTGCCATCCACCGTGGTCAGCGCTAAGGCGAACTTGTTTGGATCTACCGCTGCCAGTTCAGGGATATAGTCAGCCAAAGCGCCCTGATCATTATCATGACAGACCGTTAATACATGCTGGAGATAATCGGGCACCGGGGTTTTCATCGAATGAGCTTATTCCAGTTGGCTGTTATTTTTAATTAACATACCGGCTTTTGGCTTAAGTACCAGAGTGAAAAGGTAATTTTCTGCATATCCATGTTATCGGCTGCATTCCCTTTATGGGCAATTCTCCAGAAATGAATTGCATTTTTAAGTATTGTTATTTTTATTGATGTTTTAAGAGACATAAAAAAGGGCGCTCCTGCCACTGCTGTCCCATAGTTTGCTTTAAATAAAAAAACCTGAGTCCTAACAGTTAAAATATGAGTGCAAACAAACACTTTAACGACCAGGATTCAGGTTTTGTCACATCAGAATACCGTATTTCATGAG
>NZ_JBWZQN010000125.1:0-1885 GCF_056724605.1 Prolinoborus fasciculus
TTTTTCGCAAGAGATGCGATGGATGTCTGGTGATTTGTAGTCATAAATTTTAGTCCCCACTTGTTTTTAAGTGGGGACTAAATTAAGGCTTATAGGACGAATTCATAAGGTGTGTTCAGCGGACGCTGAACCGTACCGGGTTTGTCGGAGACTTTTTATTGAAGTTAGGCCACCTGACCTAACGGGTTAATCTTATCATAGTACATTGCTTCAAAATCAAAAGGCGATACATAACCCAGTGCACCGTGTACACGCTTTTTGTTGAACCAATCTACCCAATTTAATGTCGCAAGTTGTACATCTGCTAAACCTTGCCAATCTGCTTTTAAATATTCAATCACCTCTGTTTTGTATAAGCCATTCACCGTTTCAGCCAAAGCAATATCATATGAATCACCAGTCGTACCGACTGATGCTCGTAAATTTGCTGCCTCTAAACGATGACATTGTTGTCAAAATGCAGGGTATTGGTGGCTCCCCTCAGGGGCATAATTTGCTGAAGCCTAAGTTACTACTAAAAAATTAAAAAATCGTAAAAAATAGGAGCTTATAGCTCCCATTTTTTGTTAGCTTTCTAAGTCCCTATGTTAATTTGAAGAATACTTCATCATAACGTCCGAATACAGCTATATTTTTTTGATTTCTACAATATCACTTGATTCAATTAGCGATTGGATATTACCAAATAAACTTTGAATATAATCAGACGCTATATGGATATCTAAATCCTCCCTGCTACGCCATTCTTCTAAGAAGAAATATCTACTCGAGTCATTTTCGCTAATATAAAGCTCATATTTCAAGCATCCTTCTTCGTGAAGCGTAGGCTCTATTACACTTTTTAAAAGCGCTTCTAACGTCTCTTTTTGATCTGACTTTGCCTTAAAGTTCGCAATTACTGAAATAGTCATTATTTCACCTTGAATTTGTTTTAGAAGTTTTCTAGTACAATTTTGCCTTTTGACTTACCTGATTCAAGCAACTTATGCGCCTTCTCCAAGTTTGCAGCGTTAATTTTGCCTAGATTTTGGTTGAGGGTACTTCTAATTTTTTGCTGGTCAACTAATTGGGCAACCTGTTGCAATAGATTACCTTGCTTTTCAATATCATCGGTTTCATACATTGAACGGGTGAACATCAACTCCCAATGGATAGAAATAGATTTAGTCTTAAATGGCATAATATCAAATGTTTGTGGATCATCGATCAATCCAAGCTTGCCTTGTGGTGCAATCAGAGAAACTATTTGCTTGATATAGGTTTCTGTATGATTTGTAGAGAATACATATTTTGGTTTTTCAATGCCTAGTGTCTCGATTTGTGCATTTAAATCTTTGCTATGATCAATGACATGGTCGGCACCAAGTGATTCCACCCAAGATTTCGTTTCTTCCCGTGAAGCTGTTGCTATAACGGTCAGATTTGTTTTTGCTTTTAGGAGTTGGATAGCGATTGATCCTACACCACCTGCACCACCAATAATTAAAATACTGCCAACTTCTGTTTCTGAAATTTGAAACCGATCAAACAGCATTTCCCATGCCGTTATTGCAGTTAATGGCAATGCTGCTGCTTCTGCATTAGATACTGTAATTGGTTTAAGACTGATAATTCGTTCATCGACTGCTTGAAACTCAGCATTACTACCATCTCGGGTTAAATCGCCAGCATACCAAACAGAATCTCCTACTTTAAACGAGGTAACTTTTGAGCCAACTTCAATAATTTCCCCAACGGCATCCCAACCTAAAATACGATTATAGGACTTACGCATTGACGGATTCAAAAAAGTATTACAATAGTTTATAACGTATCTGTGATCAGACGAACTAAACATGCTTCTACAGCAACTTGTACATTACCCATTTATATGGGCTTTCTCATG
>NZ_JBWZQN010000126.1:0-1883 GCF_056724605.1 Prolinoborus fasciculus
ACGAAACCAATGTGAAAGGCGTATTTGCTGCAGGTGACTGTACCACAGTGCCGTACAAGCAGATCATCATTGCCACCGGTGAAGGTGCCAAGGCATCACTGTCTGCTTTTGATTACATCATCCGTTCTGGGCAGTAAGTTTTAGACTAGCTCAAATAAAGCCCGCTTGATGCGGGCTTTATTATGTATATTTTCAAGAGAATTAACTCTTAATTCATTGATTATTATTTGATTAATGAAAATATTTCTTACATTTTAAGAAAATCCTACTGCTTGTGTAATGAATTTTTATACTCTATTGTCTCTATGTAATTATCAGCAATTGCTTATTGCAAGCTGATGCTGCTCTACCTATGATAAAAAACCAATTGAATCATCTTTCATGATCGAAGAATAAAAAGGATAACATCCTGGGAGAAGAACAATGCAGTATCAATATCATTGTGCTTGCTGCGAAAAAGTAGTCGACTCTACAGAAAAATCATGCTCAAACTGTGGCTCACATCATATTCGCAGCCCTTTTGGTTTCTGGATTTTTTGTCTTGTGGCCTGCCTCGTTACAGCAATCGTCTTTAAAGTCGTGCATTTGTATGTGCAATCACAACAAGAAGTTCCTATACAACACTCTATACTGGATGTTTTAAAAGAAGAAGATAAAAGACTTCGCTAATTTCATGCATCTCACAGCAAAGACCTGTTAGTTCAAACAAGTCTTTTTATTACTCTTAAATAATTCAAATAGAGATGCGGAAAATAACCTCATCAAATCCAGCTTTGATTTACAATAGCTGTGGATTTGAATGAGAGATGTGCCATGGTTCAGTTAATTAAAAAAGGTGGATTGCGTGAGCGCGCTAACCGTAGTCGCAGTTATCAAGGCTCTGAAAATACTGAAACCACCTTAAAGCCTAATCGTTATCAAACGGCGGTTAAAACACCAGACAACTCAGCCTCTCCTGCCTCGACCTCACCAATATCTCCAGCATTAAATGAAGATGTACCACTTAATTCATCAGAATAAGTGCGTCATACCATAACCACAATGCAAATAGCAGAAATAGTCCGCCTGAAATCATATCAATATAACTCCCCGAACGCTGGTACAAGGTTTTAATTTTTGGTTGGGAAATCAACAGCATCAATAAAGCAAAGGTGATAAAGGTCTGCAAAGGAATAATCACTGCCAGCTGTGTTTTCAAATAATCTGAAGCAGATGAACTTAAGGCCAGTGAAAATACGCTACTAAAATAGATCAGTGTTTTGGGATTAGAAAGGTTGGTCCATAAGCCCAACATAAAATAGTTTTTAGCTTGCACCTGTCCATTTGTATCGTCGTCGGTCTGATGTCTATGTTTAAAGCTATGCACACCACCCTTTAACATGGCCCATCCCATTTTAGCCAGGAACACACCACCGAGCACCATCAATACCTGTTGAATCCATGGAAACTGGTCAATTAACACGGTAAAACCCGCAAGTGTCAGTATTACCCAAACCACGATACCGGCAGAGATCCCTGCAATAACTTTCAGGGCATTCTGGCGTGTGGTGGATGCGGCACTTTTGGCAATGAGCAAAACATCGGGACCGGGACTGAGTTGAGCAACAAAATGCAGGAGACAGATCGTAAAAAGCAGAGACATTAAAATCAGGTAAATTTATAAAAATATATTATAGCGTTTGTTCAAAGATATTAGAAAGTTCCAATAAAAAACCGAATCATCAGATTCGGCTTAAATAGAGTTTTTTAATAAAACAATAGGACTTACGCATTGACGGATTCAAAAAAGTATTACAATAGTTTATAACGTATCTGTGATCAGACGAACTAAACATGCTTCTACAGCAACTTGTACATTACCCATTTATATGGGCTTTCTCATG
>NZ_JBWZQN010000127.1:0-1801 GCF_056724605.1 Prolinoborus fasciculus
AAACAATTGCTTTGCAGAAGAGGATTGATCGAAACAGTGAATGATCAGTTAAAAAACTTACATCAAATTGACCATTCACGTCATCGTTCGGTGAATAACTTTATGGTGAATATTATGGCTGCTATAGGGGCTTATTGCTTAAATCCAAATAAGCCAACTTTCCAAAACTTGCTAAAAAGCTAAAATATTTCATCGAACTCAGGTTAAGTATGTATTTGGCAGTCTAAAAACTTTCAAAATGCTTTCAGAACGTTATCGCAATAGAGCTAAAAGCCCCCCCTTTTGAGATTCAATCTAGTTGCTGGAATTTATAATTTGCAACTGAGTAAGAATGATTTATGAAGGAGGTCTAATCTAAGAAAATAAAAAAATTCCTAAAACCATTTAACTTCTTAGGATTTGAATGGGCAGGATATAAATATAAGCTTATGCTTGAATATCTAAGGTCATTTCAATTTTGTCCTGTGACCAGATTTCGATGTCATATTCAATCACTAGATCATCTGATTTTGAAATACGTTCAATATAAGTGGCGGTTTGACTTAAAGGAATACCTAAGTGCTGGCTCTCAAAATGAGACACACCGGTATTTTTAATTTTTAACTGACTACTCGTGTAATTATAATGAAAGTGATTTTTAATGACATCTTGGACCGAAGTAATCACATTATAATTCAGCACATCTGGAAACAGCGCAACAGGTAAATAATTATATTCTAGAAGTACTGGTACATCATCAGCATAACGTAAACGGATAATTTCAATAAAGCCCAATTTACGATTTTCTTCGCTAAAAAGATTACTGTGATCCAATCGCTGCAGCTGTCTGGTCGAGATCAGTTCAGTTCTGGCATTAAAACCCTGTGCCTTCATATAAGAACGAAAATTTTCAATTGAGTTTGGATAATATTGAATTTTTTTATTACTCACGAACCAGCCGAGATTTTGCCGTTTGAAAATTTTATCTTCGGCACGAAGCTGTTCATAGGCCTTACGCACTGTTTCCCTTGAACAGTCAAACTTTAATGCCAAGTACCGTTCGGATGGAATTATTTGATTAGAACTGTAATTTTTCAATTCAGCCTCAATCAAATCTCTGATTTCCATATACTTCATTCAGTGAATCCAGTGAGTGCTCATAAGTGATAAAGATAGTACTAAATTAAAGAACAGAGGAAAATTGAAAACAAGGTACAGATCAGTAAAAAGATGCATTCCCTTGTTTTAATGAGAATGTTTAGCAGCATGATTGATACGTGATTCTGAGAGAATATCGTTGTCCACTCATAATGTTCTCATTTATGCAAAAAGAATAGACTAAATTTGTCTAGGAGAGTGGTGACAGTCTAATCTAATTAAAAGGCATCTACAAAATCGGCGGCTATTCGTAATAGTCGACTGAGAAAATTACGTACCTTGATTCTAGACATTATTGCCCACCTCTACTAGCACATTTCCTGACACAGTCCCTATCTATACATTTGAATGCCTTTGACTATTAAAGATTATCTTTAATAAAATGAGCTTTATAGGGCAATATACTAAGATCTCCAGACTGTTGAATCCGGCAAGCGCACTGAGTGCGGTTCCGTAACGTGACACTGGGTAACGTCTTGGACTGCTGTATGTAGACAAAAAATGAAAGCTGCGGTTTAAAGCTGGCGTCCTTCAAAATTTGGTGGTGTTTCAAAAAGTATGCTGAAACAAAGTAGGTTGAATTTTGATAAAATAGAGAAATGCGAATAACTCTAGAAATCAAATGTCCAACCTGCCTCAGTGACAGTATAAAGAAAAATGGCAT
>NZ_JBWZQN010000128.1:0-1799 GCF_056724605.1 Prolinoborus fasciculus
TCGCAAGAGATGCGATGGATGTCTGGTGATTTGTAGTCATAAATTTTAGTCCCCACTTGTTTTTAAGTGGGGACTAAATTAAGGCTTATAGGATGAATTCATAAGGTGTGTTCAGCGGACGCTTACGTCACTAACTGGTTGCGTACATTTATATTAAGTGAAGGTAAGGAAACTGCATAAGTAAAAAGGACAAGGTCTCACGAGACCTTGTCCTTTTTTTAATGCGCATCTATGGCTTCAGCTTCAAGTAGATATAACTCATTAATCAATAAAAATTCACGATACTGATGTAGCAAATTTTCATCTTTTTCACGATGAGCTCGGGCATTACGGAATGCCATATATGTGCCCGTAAATAAGTTTACTCTACCTTTTATCTCGGCACTATCTGGAACGTCCCAAGTTAATAAAGCATTGTCGCCCTGAAAGACTTGCGCAAATAGCTTTGTGCTATGTTCATTTAAGCTTGTACGTAGTCTGATGATATCTTCTAAGCGTTTATATGCTTTGCTTAAAGCTGAGTCTGGGTCTTGTTTAAAGAGTAAAGCAAGATCAAAAATTCTGTCGTCAATAATCGAGTAGGGTAGTTCAAGCGGGTAATAACGCTTAAGATGAGAAGATGCTACCTCATTTTGGAATGGGTAAATATAGTCATGTAGACGTATAGGTCGAATCACTTTTTCTCTAAAAATAAAATCAATGTCATTATCGCATAATGATGAATTATTAACTTTGTTCATCAGTTTTGCAGGAATCGTTACTTCTTCGGTTTCGATTTTATGTTTATTCAAAATAGTTAAAGCTTTTGCGAGCCCTTTGGGTCCTTCGCCTGGATAACCTGAGGTAAAGCCTGAACGGATGATGTAATAACTGTCAGATTGATCTTTAAGTATGAATCCATGGGACTGATCATTCGTCAGCAATAGAGCATAACTTAGATCTGCGTTAGTCTGAATGAGATTGCAAAGGCTATATAGGCAGGTTTCAGTGATCCCAGCTTCGCCTAAGTAATCAATATGGTAATAGTTTTCAGTTTTGAACATTTTTATAAAATTTGAGAGTATTTGTTTGGGAAGATGATGGGGTAAAAAAGGGTAAAAATCTACAGCTAATTATTTTTTAAACAACAGATTTTGTTAGATATTTTTAATGAGTTAAACAGTCACCATCTCTGTAATAGATAAATATATAAAACTGGAATACTCTCAGTATTCCAGACATATGGCAGTCCAAATCTAACTAAAAGGTGTCTACAAAATCGGTGGCTATTCAATTCCAACTCGGTCTACAAGCGTTTTTCCAAGCTAGTCTAAACGCTATTTGATCAGTATCACCTTCAATGAAGACTATATTGGGGGCAATCACAACGAAGCGTTTATAAGTGCTATAAGTACTAGATTCTTCTCTATAGCTTACTTCTCCACAATCTCCGACTTGATTACGAAATTTAGCTGACTCAGGATCTGAAAGAAAATGTTTAGTTGCTTCTCTGGCAGATTTTAATTGTTTTTCTATAAGTCCTTTTGGATCAACCTGCTCTTGATTTTTGAAGTCCTGCTGACTACAGCCTAATAATATCAGTATGAAAAATACTATTGCTATACCTTTCACAAGGTAACATCCAATCAAAAGGTGCACTTTAAAGTATTTTTAAATCTTGTTTGGCTAATTAAATTAGGGTCTGTTGACATTTCAAGTATAGAATTTACCCGATAAAGGTAGCCAAATAAATATACAAGCTAATGCAACTGCCCCCTCATAGCTACACTTTAGCTTATCATATCGTGTTGCTATTCCTC
>NZ_JBWZQN010000129.1:0-1638 GCF_056724605.1 Prolinoborus fasciculus
TGAATTTGGGTGAAACCATTGTGTACGTGGAAAACTATAGTGGTACGAAGTTAGACCGACCTGAATTGAATAAGCTGCTGTCAGAAGCAAATCAAGGTGACACCTTGTTAGTTGAAAGTATTGACCGATTATCACGCCTAACCCAACGAGATTTTCAAGAGCTGAAGCGCAGGATCCAGGAGAAGGGACTTCGTTTAGTCGTAGCGGATCTTCCTACTACCTACCAAATGATTCAAACCAGTGACAGCATTACTCATTCAATCCTGGAACTCATCAACAATATGTTGATTGATCTCCTGGCAACAATGGCCCGCCTAGACAATGAGAAACGTATAGAACGTATTAAGCAGGGCCTGGCACGCTCGGGTTACAAGCCAACAGGTAAGAAAGCCAATGAGGCTAAGCACAAACGAATAAAAGAATTACTAGCAGCTGGCAATATGACTAAAGAAGAAATTGCCAAAGCAGTGAATTGTGGAGTTGCAACTGTTTATCGAGTTGCTAAAGTCATTTAAAAAGGCTTGTATCAGTGCTTCCCTTATGTCATATCTATTTACAAAGGAACAAGGCATCCTTAAAGATCAAAAGAAGGGATTAATGATGAAAAAGCATTTAATTTTCCTTGTTTTTATAGTGATGGTTTTTATTTTAGCTCTAGTTGTAAAGATTAATAATGATCATAAAAAAGGGCAAGCATTAAAGAAATTAGAACTAGTTGAAAAGCAAATCCATTAGGTAAAAATTGACTTATACTTATTTAAATAACGCTAATAACTAAGCCCAAAGAACACCTAGACCCAGTGCTACACACGCTTAGTTTTTTATATTTTAAAAGAGCATTTTAGCAAATATCATAAAAGACCGATCTATTCTCAAGCCAGTTTTTTATATCGCCGAGCATTATGGTTTCATCATAGATATATGAATATTAAGATAAATAAAAAGCCCTATAGTCTCTCCCGTTACTATAAGGCTTATAAAACGCTGTAATTTTTTTCTTAATTACCTACTTTTCGATGTAGGTTATGAATATATTTTACCTATTGGTAAAAATAAAGATATAAGACAAAAGATGAATATGCTAGGAATTTCGCATAACAACCATCATGTTAAATAGAGAACAGTTAGGAGATTATTTATTCTTTCAATAGACAAAAACTTGCGGAATTTTTCTTAATTTGTAATCCTTGCGGCCAAGGGTGTCTAGCGTAGCTAAGACAGGTATTCGTTATAGTCGGGCCGCTATAATACGGATGACGAGTGCCTGTATGTTTAACCTAAATATCTTTAACAAGATCTCTAGTGAAGGATTGACCATCAAAAATGATCTTGAGCTGAATTCTGAGAATCAACTGATAACTAAATATAAGAGTTCTACTTCTGAAGACTATAAAAAAGCAATTATTTTGATCTTTAAAGAACGTGGCTATACCAGGTTAGAAATAGGTCAGTTACTTGAAAGATAACTCTAAAGAATTCCTAAAAATAACATAATACACCTTATACGAAATGTAAGCGTGCGCTGAACCCCATAGCTATTTTTTAATTTTGGTCGGGTTTCCAGCGGTGCGGCAGCAATTCTTCTATTTGGCTCACTTTATGTGTCGGTAACCTTTTCAGCACATCACTTAAATAGGC
>NZ_JBWZQN010000130.1:0-1634 GCF_056724605.1 Prolinoborus fasciculus
GAAATTCATGCACGTGTAGCAGTCCTTAACAGATTTACGGAATTAGGTCGACCACTTACCCAAGTTACGCCTTAAATTTGGCTCAATTAGGGGCGCTTTGCATTTCAAATCTTTGTGCAACAAAGCCATTACCAAATGGAACAGCACCTGCAGCACCTTGTTTAGTCGTCACAATTGTTGTAGCAATTGTTTCAGATGCATCTGTTTCATGTCTAACAAACGTAGTATTATTAGCACCGGCATTTGCAGTTTGTAAATTCAGAACATAAGGGGTATTTGTTGTAATTGAATAATTTGTAGTTTGGGTTCCACCAGCAGCAGATAATACTATTGCATTTCCACCAGTTAAAACACATTTCTTATTAATTTTAAGTGAAATTGGAATTTCTTTTTCACAGCCTAAAGTATTACATTTACTCCAGTCAATGGGTGGTTTAGGAGGATGATAACCACCTCGAGCTGCTTCATCTTCTGCAAAAGATGCCGTAGAACAAGCACCAAGAACTAATGCCGCTAATGCCGATTGTGTAATTTTGTTCATGATTTTCTCCATTTCTTTTTAATAAAAGAATATGTATATGTAGTTATTTTAACGATTACGCTGTAACTCTTATTATTATGAGTAAAGTTAAGTAACCGTTAACTTATCTTATTATCTTTGAGCTAAAAATATGCAAAAGTTTATTATTCACAATACTATTCTCTATTTTTGGTTTTTTATTTGTTTTAAAAAATTTAATCCTATACTTATAAAAGGTTAAGACAAAAAATAAATTGATACAATTTAAAAATGTTTCTAACTATGTCAAATAAAAAGAATAAAATAATCTTTAAATTTTATAAAAAACAATTAAACCACTAATTTTATTATTTTTTTATAATTTACCTTAATTTACAAAAAAATAAAACAAAGTTACGAACTTTACAAATAGTTGTAAATTATGCAACTTTATTTAAGAAATGTGTGATTTTGTCGAAACTTTTGCTTTCTTTTTCATACATCAAGACTTTTCTTAGCTATGAAAAACTTTCTAAAAAGCAATAATTAATATAAATTAACTAAAAAAACAATATGTTAATATACAATAATCTTCTTTCATAAATAAAAATTGAACACTATTTTGCTTAATATTCGTCCTCTAATTTTCTTGGCATTCGTGCCTAATTTATGAATGAAACACATCGATTCAAAAAGTTTTCAGAAACACAGTTTAAGCGATATACAGGCATATCATGGTCAACTTTTTATTTAATGGTTGATCAATTGAAGAAACATGTTTTAACTCAAGGCAGACCGCCCAAGTTAAGTATTAAGGATCAGATTCTGCTCTGTCTAAGCTATTGGCGAGAATACCGAACCTTATTTCACGTTACTACGAGTTACGGAGTTTCAGAGCCAACAGCCTCAAGAATTGTAGGTCATGTCGAAGATTGGCTGATCAAGGCTGAACTAATACAATTTATAAAAGAACTCTAATATATGAACCGCTACCACAATTGCAGCTATTTAGGGTCTGTTGACATTTACTGTTCATAATTAACCCTATAAAGGTAGCCATAAAAATATACAGGCTAAAGCAACAGAACTTTGATAATTTCTTTTGAGCTTGTCATATCGAGTAGCTATTCCTCTA
>NZ_JBWZQN010000132.1:0-1429 GCF_056724605.1 Prolinoborus fasciculus
ATCGTTCGGTGAATAACTTTATGGTGAATATTATGGCTGCTATAGTGGCTTATTGCTTAAATCCAAATAAGCCAACTTTCCAAAACTTGCTAAAAAGCTAAAATATTTCATCGAACTCAGGTTATTTATTCAGTTCCATGGTCAGCGGCACATAGGTTAAATCACCACCCGGATCGAGTACCGCTGCGCGCTCATGATCAATAATCAAAAACTGGTTTGCCTGAACGCCTTCACCTTTGACCAGACTGGTAAAACTAATGCATTTATGTGTCCCATTATCAAACAGGACTTGCGATGTGGTGCGCTCAAAAACCATTTAAATTCCCCAATTTATAGTTAAAACTGCTGTTTTATACCCATACAACATATAAGGATTTAATAGAATTTACAATCCATAAAACCGACCATATCACGAGCTTTATCAAGCTTTTCAGAGGATTTAGGCATAAAAAATCCTGAGTTTTTAGCTCAGGATTCATGCAATTTGTTATTTTATAATTTAAAAGAAATAATATTGAACCAGGGTCGCGACACCTATGACCAGGAAAATGGCCGCGCCAATTTTATGGATCAGGCTGATCGGTAGTTTGTTCGCCAGTTTATCACCCAAAAATACCGCAGGCGCATTGGCCAGCATCATGCCTAGCGTAGTACCCAACATCACCCAGAAGACGCTGTCGAAACGTGCCGCCAGTGCCACTGTGGCAATCTGGGTTTTGTCACCAATTTCTGCCAGAAAAAACAAAATGAAGGTTGCACCAAATACCCCGAATTTTTGCCATTTATTGATACTGGCATTTTCATCACCCAGTTCATCCGGAATCAGCATCCAGACTGCCATCGCGATAAAGCCAATCGAAACGATCCACAGCAGTACTTCCGGCCCAATCACTGTGGTTACCCATTGTCCCAATACTGCAGAAAGGCCGTGGTTAATCAGCGTCGCCAATAAAATGGCAACTAAAATAGGAACAGGTTTGCGAAAACGTGCGGCAAGCAGCAATGCCAGCAGTTGGGTCTTATCACCCATTTCAGCCAGCGCTACGATTGCAGTCGACAGTAGGAATTCATACATGAGGTTTTTCTCTGGCTAGCATCCAATACCAATGACTCACCGCTCCTGCTAGCCAAAATCTGCAGAGTGGTAAATCAAAGGTCTTGCCAACAAAAGAAAGCTTGGAAAAGCTGACTTGGTTCTTTGCTATGATGACCATGCTCGGTTGAGCAAATATGTTGACCATCACCCTTCTGCTTTGCGCAAAAGGCGGCTACTCCCCAATGAAGTGCGCCAAGTATAGAATCAAATAACCTGAGTTCGATATAAAAAAAGAGTAGAAAAAAAGCCCTGTTTTTGTAACATATTGGTTCTCAAGACAAAATGTTATAAAACAAGGCTTCTCAATGGATCATATTACCGAATTATTTTGTA
>NZ_JBWZQN010000133.1:0-1421 GCF_056724605.1 Prolinoborus fasciculus
CACGTATTTATCTACGAGCTTCAACTAAAGATCAAGATGCAAAAAGGGCTTTGCAGATTCTTCAGGATCTAAACCAAAACTTGAATTTGGGTGAAACCATTGTGTACGTGGAAAACTATAGTGGTACAAAGCTAGATCGACCTGAATTGAATAAGCTACTGTCAGAAGCAAATCAAGATGACACTTTGTTGGTTGAAAGTATTGACCGCTTATCACGCCTAACCCAAAGGGATTTTCAAGAGCTGAAGCGTAGGATCCAGGAAAAGGGTCTTCGTTTAGTCGTGGCAGATCTTCCTACTACCTACCAAATGATTCAAACCAGTGACAGTATTACTCATTCAATCCTGGAGCTCATCAACAATATGCTGATTGATCTCCTAGCAACGATGGCTCGTCTGGATAATGAGAAACGCATAGAACGTATTAAGCAGGGCCTGGCACGTTCGGGTTACAAGCCCACAGGTAAGAAGGCAAATGAGGCTAAACATAAACGCATAAAAGAACTGCTGGTGGCTGGAAATATGACTAAGGAAGAAATTGCCAAAGCAGTGAGTTGTGGAGTTGCAACTGTTTATCGAGTTGCTAAAGTCATTTAAAAGGAACTTGTATCAGTGCTTCCCTTATGTCATATCTATTTGTAAACCCATTTAACATACCAGAATAATTTGGTCAGGAATGGTATAAAAATTTATAAAGATTGATATAAGGAAAATTTGAGCATGAAGATTCAGACCTGTATTTTAGTATTCAGCTCATTTTTTCTAAATGGCTGTTTTTTCGATACTAATGAAAAGTATACCAGCAACAATAAATCTGATATTGATCCATCAGTATCTGCTGAAAAGACTAATATCAAACCTCTAAAAAGTGACTATAAGCAATTTTTTATTTTAGCTAGAGATGTAAGGTTTGATCCAAATCTAGCTCAACTAGAAGCCATCTTTCAAGGAAATTTAACCCTTCATAATAACTGTTTATCCATCATAGTCAGAGGTGATAGAGAAACTCTACATACTCTAGTCATACCTAAACAATATGAGGTCTTTTCTGATAATTATAATAAGGTGATAGGTCTAAAAGATATTAAATCCAAAGAGGTTTATAGATTAGGTGAGAATTTACAGTTTTTAGGAATCGCTTTTGATGATGAAAAAATGAAGTTAAGTGAAAAATTACCTAGTTATTGTTCACCAAGACTGGCTTTACCTGGAGGTATTGAAAAATTATAAAAATAATTTATTCGAAATTTAGATTCTATAGACTTAAAAATTATTCATGAATGAGGCTTAATCTTGGCGAATTCAAACATGAGGTGCGACAGTTTGAAAAGTCTTATGATAATCAACAAGCTGAGCAAATTTCTCTAATGGTGTAAGCCAATCTAACGCTTTTCTAGGACGAGTATTCAGTGACATGGCAAC
>NZ_JBWZQN010000134.1:0-1416 GCF_056724605.1 Prolinoborus fasciculus
GTGGGTTCGGTCCTCCAGTTAGTGTTACCCAACCTTCAACCTGCTCATGGATAGATCACCTGGTTTCGGGTCTATACCCAGCAACTAAACGCCCTATTAAGACTCGGTTTCCCTACGGCTCCCCTATGCGGTTAACCTTGCTACTGAATATAAGTCGCTGACCCATTATACAAAAGGTACGCAGTCACCGGACTAAGCCGGCTCCCACTGCTTGTATGCATGCGGTTTCAGGATCTATTTCACTCCCCTCACAGGGGTTCTTTTCGCCTTTCCCTCACGGTACTGGTTCACTATCGGTCAGTCAGGAGTATTTAGCCTTGGAGGATGGTCCCCCCATATTCAGACAAGGTTTCACGTGCCTCGCCCTACTCGACATCATCATATAAGCCCTTTCGTGTACAGGACTATCACCGTCTACGGTCGCACTTCCCAGAGCGTTCCACTAGAACTTATATGACTTAATGGGCTCTTCCCCTTTCGCTCGCCGCTACTGAGGGAATCTCAATTGATTTCTTTTCCTAAGGGTACTGAGATGTTTCACTTCCCCTCGTTCGCCTTGCAACACTATGTATTCATGTTGCAATACCTACCTTATGGTAAGTGGGTTTCCCCATTCAGACATCTCCGGATCACAGGATATTTGCCGCCTCCCCGGAGCTTTTCGCAGGCTATCACGTCTTTCTTCGCCTCTGACTGCCAAGGCATCCACCACATGCACTTAATTACTTGACTATACAACCCCAAACAGTCGTTTATCCTTACAAGTGGGATAAGCAACAGAGCTTGTCTTGCGACTCACTCATACAGTTGGCGTTTGTGCACTTAAGCACCGTACAGCTTCAATTAGATTCATATACCAAAACGCTTGATTCAGTTAATTTCGCTAGAACTCATTTCCTTAATCTTCACATCACAGTAATAAATCACTGTTAGTGTTGATCTTAAAAACGAGTTTGAACAAATTATTTCAACTCAAATATATTCTGTTAATGATTTTTCCAGCCTTCGTCAGGTCAGGAAACTGTGATAAATCACAGAGATTATCAAGTGCGCGTATCATAACGCTTGTACTTGTTAATCTCTAGGATCTCATCACTTGATCGCTTAAGGACTAAACTAACAATCAACTGATTGTCTATTTATTAGCTTTTGTCTTTATACATTCCGTAGGAATGTATGGTGGAGACTAGGAGAGTCGAACTCCTGACCTCCTGCGTGCAAAGCAGGCGCTCTACCAACTAAGCTAAGTCCCCAGCTTATCAATAAGTCAATGTCTCTGATTTTCCGTACTTCGTCAGTAGTGGTGGGTCTGACAAGACTTGAACTTGTGACCCCACGCTTATCAAGCGTGTGCTCTAACCAACTGAGCTACAGACCCTCAGATACATCGTATGAAGAACAACTTGTTGTGGATTC
>NZ_JBWZQN010000135.1:0-1412 GCF_056724605.1 Prolinoborus fasciculus
CTGGTGACTGCACGCTTTGACGGGAACAATGCACGTGCGCCAAGCTTTGGTATTGCTAAAGCTGGTGAAGAACCACGTGTATTCTTTGCAGGCTTGCCAATGGGCCATGAGTTCACTTCGCTGATTCTGGCATTGCTGCAAACTTCAGGTTATGCACCGAAAGTCTCTGATGAAGTGCTAGCGAATATCAAGAGCCTGGGTGTTCAATCTAACTTTGACGTGTTCGTATCATTAAGTTGCCATAACTGTCCGGATGTGGTTCAGGCACTCAACCTGATCGCCATCTATAACCCGGGCACTACAGCGACCATGATTGATGGTGCTTTCTTCCAGGAAGAAGTGGAAGAACGCAAGATCATGGCGGTGCCGATGGTATTCCAGGACAACCAGCATATTGGTCAGGGTCGTATGACACTGGAAGAAATTATCGCCAAGCTGGATAGCAATGCCGCTGCCAAAGATGCTGAAAAGCTGAATGCCAAAGACACCTTTGATGTCCTGGTGATTGGTGGTGGACCTGCAGGCAATACTTCAGCCATCTATGCAGCGCGTAAAGGCATTAAGACCGGGATCGTGGCGGAGCGCATGGGCGGTCAGGTCATGGATACCATGGACATTGAAAACTTTACGTCTGTACAGAAGACCCAAGGTCCTAAATTTGCAGCCGAGATGGAAGCCCACGTGCGTGAATATGGTGTCGACATCATGAACCTGCAACGTGTGTCTGATATCAAAGGGGCAGACGAAACGGCCAATGGTCTGGTGGAAGTGACTTTAGCGAATGGTGCCAAACTGGAATCTAAAACCGTGATTCTGTCGACCGGCGCACGCTGGAGAGAGATGAACGTTCCGGGTGAGCAGGAATATAAAACTCGTGGTGTAGCCTACTGCCCGCACTGTGATGGTCCTTTGTTCAAGGGTAAACGTGTTGCGGTCATCGGTGGCGGTAACTCGGGTGTCGAAGCGGCGATTGACCTGGCGGGGATTGTGGAGCATGTCACCCTGGTGGAGTTTGATACCAAATTGCGTGCGGATCAGGTGTTGCAAGACAAGCTGAACAGCTTGCCGAATACCACCGTGATCAAGAATGCCTTGTCGACTGAAGTGCTGGGTGATGGTTCACAGGTGACCGGTCTGAAATATAAAGACCGTGCGACTGATGAAGAGCATACGGTAGAACTTGCGGGGATCTTCGTGCAGATCGGTTTGTTGCCAAACACGGATTTCCTGAAAGAAACAGCTGTTGAGCTAACCAACCGTGGCGAGATTGTGATTAACGACCGCAACGAAACCAATGTGAAAGGCGTATTTGCTGCAGGTGACTGTACCACAGTGCCGTACAAGCAGATCATCATTGCCACCGGTGAAGGTGCCAAGGCATCACTGTCTGCTTTTGATTACATCATCCGTTC
>NZ_JBWZQN010000136.1:0-1376 GCF_056724605.1 Prolinoborus fasciculus
AGGCATAGGTATCTACACATCTATGAGATACCTAATGCCATTGTGGCTATCTCATTGAGTTCATCTATTGAATATTCCGAGAGCAGTTGAAGAGTGTTCAGTAAAATCGAAAGCCCTGCCAATAAGGCAGGTGCACTTTCCAACCTACCTCTTTTCTGCTGCCGACCTGAAAGACGGGTGAGAAATACACGAATTTTCTGATGGTGTTCATCTTCAGAACGCTGGATTCGCCAAGTTAAAACACAAGCCATACAGCTAATCAGTAACCGCCTTAAAATGGCTTCAGGTCTGGTCTGAAGCCATGCTTCAATATCATGACCTGCCTGCTTGAGCAGCTTGAAATAGCATTCAATTGTCCAGCGCCAGTAATACCAGGTCGTCATCTCTACCGTAGTAATCTCTGATGGAACATTGCTGATTAGTGACCATCTTGCGACGGTCTTATCCTGATCATCTTTCACTACGGCAACAATTAATCTGGCTTCAATCGCACTCCCTGGCTGGGGAGCAACCCGTTGGCCTGAATCGTCATTTCTCTTCGGTTTTGCTGCACGTGTTATCCGGATAGCAGTTTCTCCCACATGCAACATATGCCGGTTTCCTTTATAGGCAATCGGCTGGACCTGCTGCGTTTCTACTCGTTCTGCGGCTTCTGCAACTTTGCATGTTTTGCCCTGATGCTCAATTCGATGGCCTTCTTTCGCCCGAATCAGCCATTTAAAACCCTGGCTGCTCATTTCCCTTAGGTGGGCAATGGAGTCACCTTCACGATCAATGATATGAACACATGTTTTCTCAATGGGATATTGTTCAATCACTTTGATTTGTTCGGTAAGTGAATCTAGATGAGATTTGCGCCCAGCAGAGTGTTGACTGAATGTGGAATAGCAGCCTGAGGCATCTGATAGTGTCTGCGCCAGTGGCGCAATAGGTAGTCCCGAGGCTGCATCAACCAGCAGACTGCTTTGCAATTCATAGCCTGAATCATATTGATGGGTTCTTTGCAGGCGCTGAATTTTATGATGGTGTTTCACATACTGTAGCTGAGACCAGTCATGAACAATCAATGCATATTGATGCGGTGATGCCTTGATCTGTTCACATGCAAGATGTTCAATTGGCTGGTTTAACTGACTAAAAGAGATTTTGTCATTATTCAGGAATCGCCAGACCGCTTGTGTGGTTGCGAAACTCGACTTTTGGGCAGAAGCCAGGTCTTTGATTGCCGGAGCAAGTGAAGCAAGAGGGTTCATATTGAGCTTTACAAGGCTGTTATAGCGCTTGACAAGACGCTGATCCAGGCCAGAGATGTTAAATTGAAGAGCATGCTCTTCAATTTAACGCAAAGTTCAGGAATTGTGTAGATACCTATGCCT
>NZ_JBWZQN010000137.1:0-1312 GCF_056724605.1 Prolinoborus fasciculus
TTGTCCCGTCCTGAAATAAGTTTACACCTTAAGAGACTTATTTTATGGAACATAAACGAGAACAACGAGTTAAACGTACACAACGTGACTATAGCTTTGCCTTTAAAATGATGGTGGTACATGAAGTAGAAAAAGGGCAAATTACTTATAAGCAAGCTCAGGCAAAATATGGTATTCAAGGAAGATCAACTGTGCTGGTATGGTTACGCAAGCACGGACAACAGGACTGGACTTCGAATATGCCGACTTCTTCTAAACGCCAATTGACACCCCAACAACGAATCCGCCAATTAGAAAAGCAGTTAGCCGCAGAAAAGCTTAAAACTGAATTTATTCAGGATGTGATTTATCACATTGATAAAGAATGTGGGACTGATCTTGGAAAAAAGTATACCGAGCACGTTTCAAAGATTGGCAAAGCCAAAGAAGACTAAGCGTTTCACGTTATTGTCAGTGGTTGGGAATCACCCGACAAGCTTATTATCAAGCAGAAAAACGTGCTCAAATGACTGCACAAGCAACTGAACAAATACTTGAGTTGGTTATGGAATATCGCTGTCTCATGCCAAGTATCGGAACACGTAAGCTGTATTGGCTTATTAAAGGCAAATTGTTGCAACGTGGTTTAAAGTGTGGACGGGATCAGTTATTTAAAATATTGAAAGAAAATAACTTATTGATTCGCCCTAAGCGTCGCTATACAAAAACTACGGATAGCAAGCATTGGATGAAGAAGCATCCAAATTTATTAAAGGATTATTCAGCGGTGCAAGCCAATGAAGTCTTTGTTAGTGATATTACCTATGTTGAGAGTGCTGAAGGTGTGCATTATTTATCCTTGGTGACAGATGCTTATACCCGACAGATTAAAGGTTATAAGTTATCGAATGATATGCGTGCAGAGAATGTTGTGCAGGCACTACATATGGCGATGCAGCATGTGACAGATCGGGCAGCCAGGATGATTCACCATTCAGACAGAGGCTCTCAGTATTGCTCTGAGCTATATCAATCGGCATTGCGCCATTATGGGATATGTCCTTCCATGACAGATGGCAAGGACTGTTATCAGAATGCATTAGCAGAGCGAATTAATGGAATATTAAAGCAGGAGTTTTTAACCACGCGATGTCAAACCATGAAGGAGTTAGATCACTTAATTGCGGAATCTATCATGATTTACAATTGTTATAGACCGCATTTAAGTTTAAATATGAACACCCCGAATCAGATGTATGAGCAAACAAAAACCGAGCTAATTGCTTAACTCGGTTTGAAGTGGAATACTGTCAATCTATTTCAGGACAAGACA
>NZ_JBWZQN010000138.1:0-1300 GCF_056724605.1 Prolinoborus fasciculus
TAATGCCAGTCAGTTAAGAAATTGACTGGCATTTTCTTGGATATTTTTGTGCTTTAATTTTCACTACTCGCGGACATTGCCTTTGCCTTTTTTCAGGTAATACAAATATTTTAGATTGTTCAAATAATTGCGCTAAATGTTTGGGTAGGTTTCCTGCTGATTCTAAAGGTGTGTGCCTTAAGATATTGATAATACTCATAGATGCAATATGGAAACTGATCCTTAAAGGACTCACCTTTGCATGTTCAGCGATAAACCTCATCTGTCTTCTTAAGATATTATATGCAATAAATACCCCCCACAATTCTTGATAGACCAAATCAGGTTGTTTGCTTCTTAAAATCCTTGCATCCTGTAAATCACTTTTAATTTCCCGATAACACATTTCTATTTCCCAACGCTGGATATAAAGCATTGCAAGGTCTTTGAATGGATAAACTTTAGAATCTGTTAATGATGTAATGTAACGTCTTATTTTTCCTGCATATTCAACTTCAATTAAACGTGCTTCCCAATAGTCACCCAATGACGGATTTATCTTTTTTGCTCTTGCTGAAACAGGCATTTTGATCTGAAAGTCATGGGCCGCATTATGATGAATCACTTCATAACGCAGGTTGTCCTTTGCTCGCATCAACCAATGACTCTCTTCTGCCTGAGATTGCCAGCTCACTAAAAAATCAGCAGAGAAGTAAGCACGATCAAATAGGGTAATACTGCGAACTGGTGCTTTTAATTGACTGGCTAAGGTTAATTCACCTTGATCCATACTGCCCATTTGGGCATCAATCATTTCATGGGTATTGGTATTCACCAGGCAAGTCGCTCTAACTTGTGGGTAAGGTGCAGCTGCTGTTTTGCCTTTGGATGAACCAAAGTGCTTAAAGTTTTCTTCTGTATGAGGCATAGACCAAACCACACCATCTACAGCACAAACGCATAGACCGTGAAAGTTGCTATATTGTTGTTGTGAGTCTTTAAACCATGCCTGACTTAATGTCGAAAATAAAGCACTCATGGGTTCTAAGCCTAAGCGTTGTCTTGCTTGTACGGATGCACTCGGTACACAGTATTCTGCCGTACCGAAAACAAGTTGCAATTGTTGAACCACATACCAAATCGGTTGATTTCGAAATAGAGCAAGTCCGATTACCAGCCAAACAACATGTTCAGCAGGCAGTTTTCTTTTTCGAATTGATGCTTTACCTGTTTGGTCTAAGCAATCTTCAATCCAGTTTAAATCAATCAATTCACTGAATTGTGAAAGTGAAGGTAGGGTTTGTTTTAATGTTAAATCTAG
>NZ_JBWZQN010000139.1:0-1176 GCF_056724605.1 Prolinoborus fasciculus
TACAAAATAATTCGGTAATATAGTCCATGAAAAAGCCTTGCTCTGAAATGTTTTGTCTTCGTAACCAAGATATTACAGATGCTAAGGCTTTTTTTTATTTATTTTTTATGTCGAACTCAGGTTAATTTATAAAGCTGTAAAAGATAATGCCGATGATAATGGATGGGCGAATTTAGGGATGGTCGGGCAGTATATCAGTGCAGTAAAGCCTGATTTTGACTCTCGTAACTATGGTAGAGCCAAATTGTCAGGATTAATAAAAACTTTAAATTTATTTGAAACAAAAATAGAAATGAGTCAGATGTATTTAAGAAAAATGAAAAAGCAGAGTGTGTAATCGATATGTGGAAAAAGATTCGGATTCTGATTTTATTAATCATCTTATTGATTGTCGCGGTCAATGCCTATCGTGATCAAAACCAGAACTGGTCAAAGCCGATTATTGTGTTGCTGCATCCGATTAATGCTGATGGATTACCGACCACACAGCAATACATCCAGCAACTGTCGAGTCAGGACCTGAATAGAGCACGGAAATATCTGGAACAAGCAGCTCAGCAGTATCGCGGACAGCCGACTTATTTTTATTTTAATTTAGGCCGTGAGCTTAAAGTTCTACCGCCCAAAGGCCCTGAGCAGGCTTCACTCATCAATACAGTTTTATGGAGTTTAAAATTCCGGTTTTATGCCTGGAAACAGCAACAGAGTTCAGATCCTTCAGCCAATGTGACTTTATTTTTAAATTACTATGATCCTGTACAAACCAAGCAATTAAAGCATTCAACTGCCTTGCAAAAAGGCCGGATTGGTTCGGTGAATCTATTTGCATCCAAGCAACAGACTGAACAGAATAAAATTGTCTTGGTGCATGAATTACTGCATGCCTTTGGCGCCTCGGATAAATATGATTTAGCGACAGGCCAACCGATTTATCCGCTGGGTTATGCATTTCCAGATCAGCAACCCTTATTTCCGCAAGCCAAGGTGGAGCTGATGGCAGGACATATTCCACTGTCTCAAACTACCAGTAAAATGCCAGAATCTTTAAATCAAACTGAACCGTACCGGGTTTGTCGGAGACTTTTTTATTTAAGTTAGGCCACCTGACCTAACGGATTAATCTTATCATAGTACATTGCTTCAAACTCAAAAGGCGATACATAACCCAGTGCACTG
>NZ_JBWZQN010000140.1:0-1164 GCF_056724605.1 Prolinoborus fasciculus
GCTTTTTTAGCGTTGGTGCACTGTCTATAACTGTCTTTAAATCCATAAATAGGTGTCCACTTAAATTTAAGTGGACACTATCGCGGTATTAATGAGTTAGAAAAAGTGGGGTTCAGCGGACGCTTACGATACATAACCCAGTGCACTGTGTACACGCTTTTTATTGAACCAATCTACCCAGTTTAGTGTCGCAAGTTGTACATCTGCTAAACCTTGCCAATCTGCTTTTAAATATTCAATCACCTCTGTTTTGTATAAGCCATTCACCGTTTCAGCCAGAGCATTATCGTATGAATCACCAGTCGTACCGACTGATGCTCGTAAATTCGCTGCTTCTAAACGATTGGTATAGCGAATGGAAAGATATTGCACACCTCTGTCGGAATGATGAATCACATTCTTTGGCATGCCTCGATCATGCAATGCTTGCTCTAATGCATCGAGCACCCTATCTGTATTCATTCGTGTAGATACTTTCCAGCCAACAATTGCTCGTGAGAACACATCAATAATAAAGGCGGTATATACCCAGCCTGAATGAGTTTGAATATACGTAAAGTCACTGACCCACAGTTGGTCAGGATGATCAGCAGTAAAATTACGTTTCACTAAATCATCTGCCCGTTTTTGGTCATCTCGGTTACGGGTGGTTTGTTTGTTCTTACCTCGCCAAACACCTTGTATACCTAGCTTTTTCATTAATCGAGCAACAGTACAGCGTGCAATAATATAGCCTTCACGTTTCAGTTTTTGCCAGACTTTACGTACACCATACCGACCTGAACTTTCCTTCCAAATTCGTTTAATCTCCTCAGCATGATGCAAGTCATGTAAATCTCGCTTTGCTCGATGTTCCCCTTGCGAAGCAATGCTTCTCATCGCAGAGATCTAGAGTCCGGTAATAGGTTGAAGCTGCGATCGGTAAAATCCTACAAATCGCATCAACACCATATAAGTCTTTATTGTTATGGATGAAATCCACCATTATTTGTGTGGGCGGTCGAGCTCCGCCTGGGCGAAAAAAGCGGCTGCTTTACGTAGAATTTCATTGGCACGCTTTAATTCTTTAATTTCACGTTCCATTTGCTTCATTTTTTCTTGATCAGATATCTGTTGTACTTTAATAGGATTTTGCTGATCTAAATGCTTTTGATGCCAGGCACG
>NZ_JBWZQN010000141.1:0-926 GCF_056724605.1 Prolinoborus fasciculus
TGTTATAGACCGCATTTAAGTTTAAATATGAACACCCCGAATCAGATGTATGAGCAAACAAAAACCGAGCTAATTGCTTAACTCGGTTTGAAGTGGAATACTGTCAATCTATTTCAGGACAAGACAGTTATAGCTTAGATTTTTGCTAATAAAGCCTCAAGAACGGCTTGATAGTGAATCTGGATATCATCTTCTAAAATTTTGTAGGCATTATCGAATTGCACCATTGGCCAGCCTTCTTTCCAGAATGGGAAAATATTATGCAGGTCATGGGTGACAATGGCATCTTCACGCACAATTGCTTGGGCAATTTGTGACAGCACTTGCGCAGTTTCAGCGCCATCAATCGCCATATAATCAATACCGCGCGCTTTTAAAATACGGATTCGGTCTTTTTTATAACGGATTTTTTTGATTTGTGCTGCATTCAGACCCAAAGCCAAAGATACGGCTTCGACAAATTTGTCTTCAAATGACTGATTCAATGCTACTAAGGCTGCTTTATGCGCTTCCTGACGACCAGCTTTACCACCCTGACGAATTGCTGCTTGCGCCTCAGTATTTAGCTCATCCTTTTTCATACTTTGCAGGATGTCTAAAATTTCGATGTCGCTTAACGCCTGAGGAGATTGATCAGTCATAAACTGTCCTTAAAAAAATAAATCTTGAATCGGCTATTTTCGCATAATTCGTGGCTAAAAAATCAAAATCTTCATGATTAAAACAGCGCTACGACCTGAAACTGCATTTCTTCTGCGATTTTGCGCAAAATCGACTATAGTGCTTCATCTATATATTAAATTAACCTGAGTTCGATGAAATATTTTAGCTTTTTAGCAAGTTTTGGAAAGTTGGCTTATTTGGATTTAAGCAATAAGCCACTATAGCAGCCATAATATTCACCATAAAGTTATTCACCGAACGAT
>NZ_JBWZQN010000142.1:0-920 GCF_056724605.1 Prolinoborus fasciculus
CTTTTTGTTGAACCAATCTACCCAATTTAATGTCGCAAGTTGTACATCTGCTAAACCTTGCCAATCTGCTTTTAAATATTCAATCACCTCTGTTTTGTATAAGCCATTCACCGTTTCAGCCAAAGCATTATCGTATGAATCACCCGTTGTACCGACTGATGCTCGTAAATTTGCTGCTTCTAAACGATTGGTATAGCGAATAGAAAGATATTGAACACCTCTATCTGAATGATGAATTACATTCTTTGGCATGCCTCGATCGTGCAATGCTTGCTCCAATGCATCGAGCACCATATCTGTATTCATCCGTGTAGATACTTTCCATCCAACAATTGCTCGTGAGAACACATCAATAATAAATGCGGTGTAGACCCAGCCAGAATTGGTTTGAATATACGTAAAGTCACTGACCCATAATTGGTCAGGTCGATCAGCACTAAAATTCCGTTTCACTAAATCATCTGCTCGTTTTTGATCATCTCGGCTGCGGGTAGTTTGTTTGTTCTTACCACGCCAAACACCTTGTATATCTAGCTTTTGCATCAATCGAGCAACTGTACAACGTGCAATAACATAGCCTTCACGTTTCAATTTTTGCCAAACTTTACGTACACCATATCGACCTAAACTTTCTTTCCAAATACGTTTGATTTGCTCTGCATGATGTAAATCATGCAGAGCACGTTTCGCTCGATGTTCTGGGTTATCAACGAGATCTAAAGCCCGATAATAGGTCGAAGCTGCTATCGGTAAAATTCTACAAATCGCTTCAACACCATATCGATCTTTATTGTTATGGATAAAATCCACCATTATTTGTGTGGGCGGTCGAGCTCCGCCTGGGCGAAAAAAGCGGCTGCTTTACGTAGAATCTCATTGGCGCGTTGCAGTTCTTTATTTTCGCGTTCGAGTTGTTTGAT
>NZ_JBWZQN010000143.1:0-911 GCF_056724605.1 Prolinoborus fasciculus
AGAGGTGGATCAGGAAATTTGAACAACACTTATAAGTGATATTTTGCTCCCCAAATGATGTTATAAACATCAATATATGGAGTATTTTATGACACGTAGACCAAGAAGAAATCATTCAAATGACTTTAAAGCTAAGGTAGCACTTGCTGCGATTAAAGCAGAAAAAACACTTGCTGAATTGAGTGCTGAATTTGATGTTCATCAAAACCAAATTATTGACTGGAAAAATCAACTGATTTCAGCTTCCTCGCAAGCTTTCGATCAATCAAAAGCTCCAACAGAACCACCCATCGATCTAAAAAAACTACATGCAAAAATCGGTGAGCAGGCATTAGAAATTGATTTTTTAGAAGGTGTGTTGAAGAAACTGGGCCGCTTCAACCACAAAAGTTAATCGATGACTCACTTCAGATTTCAGTATCTAAGCAAGCTAAGCTGCTGAAAGTCTCCCGTGGTTGTTATTACTATCGCCCAAAACCTGTGAGTGAATCAGATCTGAAGCTGATGCGCTGTATGGATGAGTTACATATGCAATACCCTTTTGCAGGTAGCCGTATGATGCGTGATTTATTGAATCGTCAAGGACATCATATAGGACGACGTCATACACGTACTTTAATGAAGAAAATGGGCATTAATGCGTTATATCGTAAACCAAATCTAAGTCAGGCCAATCAAGCTCACCGTAAATATCCATATCTGCTCAAAGGATTGGCTATTCAGCGCAGTAATCAAGTGTGGTGTACGGATATAACGTATATCCCTATGGCAAAAGGCTTTGTTTATTTATGTGCTGTGATTGATTGGCATAGCCGCAAGGTACTTGCGCATAGGGTATCGATTAGTATGGAGGTGGATTTTTGTATTTCGGCTTTAAATGAAGCGATTGAAAAATATGGATCACCTGAAAT
>NZ_JBWZQN010000144.1:0-875 GCF_056724605.1 Prolinoborus fasciculus
TAACCTGAGTTCGATATAAAAAAAGAGTAGAAAAAAAGCCCTGTTTTTGTAACATATTGGTTCTCAAGACAAAATGTTATAAAACAAGGCTTCTCAATGGATCATATTACCGAATTATTTTGTATTTTGGATGATTTCTGCAAAAAATTTAATGAATCTTTAGAGAAAGCTTTAATTTCTAATCAAAAAACCAGGTTGAAAAAGTCAGCTTTAAGCTTGTCTGAAGCAATGACCATTGTCATTTTATTTCATCAATCCGGTTTTAGATTCTTCAAATATTTTTATTGCCAAATGATCGTTCCATTCTGGAAATCTGCTTTTCCTAAACTGCTTAGCTACAACCGATTTATTGAAATCATGCCCCGTTGTTTGCAAGCTCTGAGTAGTTTCTTCCATCAGGTGAAAGGAAAAGATACGGGAATCAGTATCATTGACTCCACTAAATTGGTAGTTTGCCATAATCTTCGGATTAAAAGGCATCGTGTATTTAAAGGCTTGGCCGGTCGTGGAAAAAGTAGTACGGGTTGGTTTTATGGTTTTAAATTACATCTCGTTATCAATAATTTAGGTGAAATTATTAATCTCAAGCTGACATCGGGAAATGTTCATGATGTTGCTATATTAGAATCTTTAACTCAAGAATTAAAAGGGATCCTACTCGGAGACAAAGGCTATTTGAGCAAAGCAAAAGCCGAAGCTTTAGCAGCAAGAGGACTGAAAATATTGACCCCATCACGTCGGAATATGAAAAATAAACCCATCCAAACTGAAGAAGAAAAACAATTACTTTGCAGAAGAGGATTGATCGAAACAGTGAATGATCAATTAAAAAATTTACATCAACTTGAACATTCACGTCATCGTTCGGTAAATAA
>NZ_JBWZQN010000145.1:0-869 GCF_056724605.1 Prolinoborus fasciculus
CAAACTGGTTCTTTTGTATCTCAACGTAGGCCATCAAGGCTGAAAAAATATGATTCAAAATCAGTTTAGATCGTCTTACTTGAAACTTTTCAATATGACAAACCTGTTTAATCACCCGGTGATATTGTTCTATTTTCCAATGACTTGAATGTAATTCATGAAAACTATCAAAGGACAATAAATCATCTTCATCTTGATGCACAATATAAAATCTCTGCTGTTCTTTTAACTGAGTCTTAAATAATTGTACAAAGCCAACATCTTTGAGCCAGACCACTTGACCCTGATGGAAATTCGGCAATAAACGGAGTTGAAACCATTGTCCTTTTTCAGGGGAAACCTTACGGTTACTGTCGATACCAAACATAAATCGAATACCATGTTTTCTTATGGTTTTTAGATTTTCAGTCGATGAATACCAACTATCACCTGTAATAAATTGAATCTTTGCACCCCAACTGAGTACTTCACTTAACATATCCATAAAGTAATCATTCTTGGTTTTACTTTCAGATTTGTCATAAATTCGAAAATTAATTGGAATATTTTGGCCATTTTGATCTGTCGCATACAAGGTAATGAGATTAATACCCTTGACGGATCGGTGGTGTTTGCCTGACCAAAAATAGCTAACTAAGTCCATATGTTGACTATATGGTTTATCTAAAACAGTATCATCAATACTGACTATAAGTTTATTATTATCAATATGTTGAATTGCTTCTTGATATAGGTCGTGAGGTGTGTAGTCTTCACGCTCCAAAAAGCGATTTACACTGTCATGCGAGATATTATAAGTCTCGGCAAGTTGTGTGCAGCTAATAGAGTTTGGTTCTGTCATGAGAAAGCCCATATAAATGGGTAATGTA
>NZ_JBWZQN010000146.1:0-835 GCF_056724605.1 Prolinoborus fasciculus
TAACCTGAGTTCGACATAAAAAATAAATAAAAAAAAGCCTTAGCATCTGTAATATCTTGGTTACGAAGACAAAACATTTCAGAGCAAGGCTTTTTCATGGACTATATTACCGAATTATTTTGTATCTTGGATGATTTCTGCAAAAAGTTTAATGAATCTTTAGAGAAAGCTCTAATTTCTGATCAAAAAACAACAATGAAAAAGTCAGCTTTAAGCTTGTCTGAAGTCATGACCATTGTCATTTTATTTCATAAATCCGGGTTTAGATTTTTCAAATATTTTTATTGTCATATGATCATCCCATTTTGGAAATCAGCTTTTCCCAAGCTTCTTAGTTACAATCGTTTTATTGAAATTATGCCGCGTTGTTTGCAAGCTTTGAGTAGTTTCTTCCATCAAGTTAAAGGAGAAGATACCGGAATTTGTATTATTGATTCGACTAAATTGGTCGTTTGCCATAATCTTAGAATTAAAAGACATCGTGTATTTAAAGGCTTAGCTGGTCGTGGTAAAAGTAGCACAGGTTGGTTTTATGGATTTAAAGTCCATATTGTTATCAACAACTTGGGTGAAATTATTAATCTCAAGATTACATCGGGAAGTGTTCATGATGTTGCTGTACTTGAATCTTTAACCCAAGAGTTAAAAGGTATTTTACTGGGCGATAAAGGCTATCTGAGTAAAGCAAAAACTGAAGCTTTAGCAGCAAGGGGGCTCAGACTATTAACCCCGTCACGCAAGAATATGAAAAATAAACCCATCCAAACTGAAGAAGAAAAACAATTGCTTTGCAGAAGAGGATTGATCGAAACAGTGAATGATCAGTTAAAAAACT
>NZ_JBWZQN010000147.1:0-820 GCF_056724605.1 Prolinoborus fasciculus
GTAATGCCAGTCAGTTAAGAAATTGACTGGCATTTTCTTGGGTATTTCTGTGGTTTTCCTTTCACAACTCGTGGGCAACTTCTAACCCTCCTCTCAGGCAACACATACCTCTTAGATTTCTCCAGTAAACTTTCTAGATGTTTGGGTAAATTCCCTGCGGAGTCTAAAGAGTCAAATCTTAATATATTCAGGATACCGATAGATGCAATATGAAAGCTGATTCTCAAAGGACTGACTTTTGCTCGTTGAGCCATATGTTTCATTTGTCTTCTTAGAATATTATAGGCAATGAAGACCCCCCATAATTCTTGATAAATTAAATCAGGTTGCTTGCTCCTCAAATGCTTGCCTTCCTGTAAATCACTTTTGATTTCTCGGTAACACATTTCTATTTCCCAGCGCTGGGCATAAAGCTTCGCCAAGCCTATCAGTGGATATGCCTTTGAATCCATTAATGAAGTGATATAACGTCTAATTTTCCCTGCCTGCTCAACTTCAATCAAACGCGCTTCCCAATATTCTCCTAATGATGGATTTAGCTTCCTGGCTCTAGCTGAAAGAGGCATTTTGATTTGAAAGTCATGCGGGGAATTACGTTTAATGATCTCATAGCGTAAATTATCTTTTGCTCTCATTAACCAATGACTGGCTTCTACTCGTGTTTGCCAGTCAATCAAGAAATCAGCAGAGAAATAGGCTCGATCAAACAAGGTAATACTATGCGATGGAGGACATAATCGATTTGCCAGTGTAAGTTCACCCTGATCCATGCTACCTATTTGGGCATCAATGATTTCATGGGTGCTGGTATTTACCAGGC
>NZ_JBWZQN010000148.1:0-817 GCF_056724605.1 Prolinoborus fasciculus
CTAGGGCGTGTCATCAATTACCTTGAGGAAAACCACCTTGTCCCCATTATACTTTTATGACTAAACGCTATGCCTTAAGAGATGATCAATGGGAACAGATTAAAGATCTGTTACCTGGACGAATGGGTACTGTTGGAGTAACGGCCAAAGACAACCGACTATTTGTTGAAGCAGTATTGTATCGGTATCGTTCAGGTATCCCGTGGCGAGACTTACCAGAACGCTTTGGTGATTTTAGAGTCGTGCATACTCGTTTTAGCCGTTGGGCTAAAACAGGTGTGTGGCAGAGGGTCTTTGAAGTGCTGTCACATGACAGTGATAATGAATACGCCATGTTAGACTCCACCATTGTACGTGCTCATCAACACAGCGCTGGGAAAAAAAAATCAGGCGATTGGACGCAGTAAAGGTGGCTTAAGCACCAAAATTCATGCCCGTACTGATGCTTTAGGCAACCCAACAGGATTTTATCTCACTGATGGGCAGGCCCATGACTTAAACGGTTCAGATGTGTTGCTGGACTTATCGTTGAGCCAGACCTGGCTTATGGATAAAGCCTACAACTCCAGGGATCGGGTCATTGCTCCAATTTTAGCGGCGAAGGGTCAAATTGTGATGCCAGCGAAAAGTAATTCTATTGATCAGCGTGATTATGACCGACATCTCTACAAGGCAAGACATCTGATCGAGAACTTTTTTGCCAAGCTCAAGCAGTATCGTGCTATTGCCACACGCTATGATAAATTGGCTCAAAACTTCTTATCAGCGATCTACTTAGCATCAACAATCATCTCCATTAATTGATGACACGCCCTAG
>NZ_JBWZQN010000149.1:0-792 GCF_056724605.1 Prolinoborus fasciculus
CCTGGATCAGTGCCTGTAACTGCTCCGGGCTGATCGCCATACTTTCACCCTGGTGAACTTTAGCCCAGTGGAATTTCCCCTGTTCCAGCCGCCGGGCACACAGCCAGATACCCAGTCCATCATGCACCAGCACTTTCATACGATGGCCACGCTTATTACAGAACAGGTAAGCGCAATGCGGTTTGATGTAGCCAAAGGCTCTCAGCACCTGAGCCATGGCTGTATCCATCCCTGCACGCATGTCCATCGGCTGGGTAGACAACCAGATCTCATCAATACGAATCATTGAGTCAAACCCTGGATCAGCAACAGTAATTCAGTTACTGACTCCACCGGCCAGTCGATCTCGATCATCTGATCCCTTGCGGAACTTGGTGCCTCATGTAATGGAATCCTGATATGAGCGACAGCTTTCTTCTCTGGCACAAGTGGTAGAGGTGCTTCTTGTTTGACTGGAGTCGGGTGAAGAATGACCGGAAGAAAGTCAGTCTGTGGAATGGATGGGGTTTTTAATGCAGGGGGCATTGATCTGGACTGACGAATCCATTTATGTAGCAGATTGGCATTGATCTGATGTTGCATTGCTACCTTGGCCACTGATGTATCTGGCTGCTGGCATTGCTGAATAAGTTGATGTTTAAATTCAGCTGTGAAGGTTCGACGGGGCTTTTTTAGCGTTGGTGCACTGTCTATAACTGTCTTTAAATCCATAAATAGGTGTCCACTTAAATTTAAGTGGACACTATCGCGGTATTAATGAGTTAGAAAAAGTGGGGTTCAGCGGACGCTTAC
>NZ_JBWZQN010000150.1:0-788 GCF_056724605.1 Prolinoborus fasciculus
GTTGAGCTATTCCAGTTAAATAGGCATAAAACCAAGTACTTGTCACTGACTCTTGTAAACAGCTTGTCACCAGTTTCCCCGTTGAAAGCAAACACCCCATGACATTAACTCGTTTTAATCTTATTGCATCAACCGCATGAACATCACCTATCTTTGTCCACGCATAGCGGTTATCAGGTGTAGATGAAAATCCTGTTTCATCAACATAACCTAATATAATTTCACCACGTGCCGCTTGCTCTCGTAATTCTTCAATCTGCTGTGTTGCTTGTTCAAATGCAATCGGATCTCTTTTTTTTCAAGCTATGACGGGTACGCTTGAAGACCATACCTGAATCACGTAAAAACTTACGAATGGTTTCAACAGACACGGACACTTCGTATTCTTCATGTAGTTTGACTCGGATTTGTTCTGCATTGAGTGGACTTGTATTGACCCAATCTAGGATTTTCGCCTGATAGTCTGAGATCAATGTATTGGGTCGACCTGAGCGATGACCTTCTTTAATCGATTCAAGCTCATACAATTCCCAACGTCGGCGTTGTAGCCTTATGGTTTCTGGGATACGTTCTTGTAGAGTGGCAACTTCCGCAACACTTTTACCTTCGGAAAGCCAGAGAATAGTTTGGGCACGTTGCCTTTCACGCCAATGTTTTGCATGCTTGACCAGAAAAATGAGTCGTTCTCGCTGTTCTAAACTAAGTGGTACAGAAACAATTCTAGGCATGTGTGAACATCTGTTAACTAAAAAAACCTTTTCGCATCATTAGTTATTTTTGTCAACTTA
>NZ_JBWZQN010000151.1:0-785 GCF_056724605.1 Prolinoborus fasciculus
TGTACACAGTGCACTGGGTTATGTATCGCCTTTTGAGTTTGAAGCAATGTACTATGATAAGATTAATCCGTTAGGTCAGGTGGCCTAACTTAAATAAAAAAGTCTCCGATAAACCCGGTACGGTTCAGACAGTTTATTAAGGCGTTCAAGTGGCGAGCCTTTGAGATAATACTGGAACTGATGGATTTGCGTGCCATCATTAATGGCCACAAAAAAAGTCCCTTCCGGTTTCTCTGGTGTCGCGCTACCACCTGGTTTAAGCAATCCTGTACAGGCAATAATCCAGTCAGCATCACGGAACATTTTTTTACCTGCTTCCGCCAGAGCAACCGTTACCGGCATAGATTCCGCAGTATGACTATTGATCAGATTCTTGGAAATGCCCAATACTGAAGTCTTGACACTTACATCGTAGCAGATCAAACCACCAATCAGAATTTCGGCACCTTCTCCTTTACAAATGGAGAACTGGCTACTGAGATATCCAGAACTTGCGCTTTCGATAAAGGCAATTTTTATGTTTTTCTCTTCGAGTAAGCCGCAACAGGTTTTTATCATAGTCTCTATATTTTCTTTGTGGGAGTGATTTTAGATCAATCTAGACAGATTTTTTTCTGTCGATCAACTCCAAGTATATTTATATTTATATTTATATTTATAGGACTTACGCACTATTATTTATAGATTCTCTGTGGCAGCAGATGATTTTTATCGAGAATAAAGTCATCAATGAAGTTTTTGATAATTGGTCTAAATAATTTCTTCTGCCAACGATATACATTTTC
>NZ_JBWZQN010000152.1:0-785 GCF_056724605.1 Prolinoborus fasciculus
CCTAAATGTTGAGCGAAACTCACCAATAAATAGGCGATCATCGCAATCCAGATTTGTGTCTGAATTGCGTTCCTGCTGCGGCCTAGAAACGCTTTTAATTTGAGATTCTGCTTAATCGCCTTAAAGAACAGCTCAACTTTCCAACGATCTTTATAAATCGCCGCAATGGTGGAGGCGGCTAAATGAAAGTTATTGCTGAGAAAGCTAAAGTGCTTGCCACTTTGCTGATCTCTATATTCAATTCTTCTTAACACTGGGGCTTTTCTTTTTAGGGCATGTGCGCTATTCAGCTGAATGGTTTCATCTTTTAGAATACCTTTGGATTCAAGCACTGGATGTTGCTGGATCACCTGATACACAGATTTAGGCCTAAAACGTGTGACAAATCCAATGTTTTGAGCAGTCAGATTTGCATACCATTGGTAATCGACATAGCCTTTATCAAAAACTACAATGCTGCCAGCAGGAAACTGGAATTTGCGGCCTTGTACCATGTCATTTTCTTTGCCATTTTCAACTGCAACAAACTCAGGAATATCATTGCTGTGATTCAATCCTATGCTGAGTTTCATGCTGGCTTTTGAGTCGTGAACTTTGGCCCATTCACATAAGGAAAGCGACAGGTCAATATGACTGGCATCCAAGGAATACAAGGGATTCTTAAAGCGAAATTTATGAGCTACTTTTGAGTGTTCATAGTATTTAAGCAACTTGTAAAATAGCTGTTGATACAAGGCAGCAGGCTGCTGCTCATTGATTCGTGCCAGCGTGCTTCGGGGAATAGA
>NZ_JBWZQN010000153.1:0-764 GCF_056724605.1 Prolinoborus fasciculus
AAAAAACCGAAGAAAGGTTATGTCTGGGCCTATGCCACTACACAGTACAATCCAGTTCAGGCGGTGATCTATGACTTTCAGGATAGTCGTTCAGGCCAGCATGCTGCAGAGTTCTTGAAAGGCTGGCAGGGCAATCTAGTCTGTGATGATTACAGTGGTTATAAAGCACGCTTTAAATCAGGCCAGGTCATTGAGGTGGGGTGCATGGCCCATGCACGTCGTAAATTCCATGAACTGCATGTAACTGGGAAAAGTCAGGTTGCTGAACAGGCCTTAGTGCTGATTCAGAAACTGTATGCGATAGAAGCAGAACTCAGGAAAAAGACCGATGGTACAGCGGAAGACCGCCGCGAATACCGACAACAGCATAGTCAACCAGTGATGCAACAACTATATGAATGGCTCAACCAACATCATCTGACAGTGCCATCGAGTTCTCCCACCGCCAAGGCTATCAATTACACTCTGAAGCGTTGGCCAGCCTTAAGCCGCTATCTGGATGATGGCAATCTACCGATATGCAACAATTGGGTAGAGAATCAGATGCGTCCCTGGGCGTTGGGACGCAAGAACTGTCTGTTTGCAGGTTCGCTGCGCAGTGGTCAGCGAGCGGCAAACATCATGACTTTAATCCAGTCAGCAAAGCTGAATGGCTTGGATCCGTATGCCTATTTAAGTGATGTGCTGAAAAGGCTGCCGACACATAAAGTGACCCAGATTGAAGAGTTACTGCCACACTGCTGGAAACCTAAATCGAATTAAAA
>NZ_JBWZQN010000154.1:0-757 GCF_056724605.1 Prolinoborus fasciculus
TTACCTCGTCATATTGGTAAAGGACGACCGCATAAATTACCGTTGGAAGATCGTTTGCTCTTATGTATAGAATATTGGAGAGAATATCGAACATTTTTCCATCTTGGTATGAGTTACGGTGTATCTGAAACGAGTGCAATTCGTATCACACGTGTTATTGAAGATACCTTAATCCGTTCTGGAAAATTTAACTTGTCAAAACAACTTCCTAATCGAGATGAAGTGGATTGGGAAGTTGTTGTGATTGATGCAACTGAAATATTAGTTCAACGTCCAAAAAAAACAGAAGAAATGGTATAGCGGTAAAAAAAAGCGACATACCTTTAAATTTCAGCTATCTATGCACTATACAACAGGTGAAATACTGAGTGTATGTGGAAGTCATGGAAGCATGCATGATTTTAAAATATTTAAAAAAAGTATGAGGAAATTAAAATTTAAGCCCTTTTTTATCGTTGATAAGGGGTATTTAGGGATAAAAAAATTGGGTTTTGGATGCCTCATGCCATCTAAAGCAAAGAAAACTGAAAAATTAGATTCTGAATTAAAAAAGTTAAATAGAGAGATTGGTCGTAGACGAATTCAAGTAGAGCATGTATTTGGAAGGATGAAATGTTTTAAGATTTTATCTTGTGTATATAGAAATCGTCGTAAAAGATTAAACCTGCGGTTTAATTTACTTGCTGGCATATACAATTTAGATTGGGTGAAAGATAAACAATTAAATTGATTGAAAAATGATTTATGAAGGAAGTCT
>NZ_JBWZQN010000155.1:0-755 GCF_056724605.1 Prolinoborus fasciculus
GGTGGTGTTTCAAAAAGTATGCTGACATTAAATGAAGCCATTATTGATGTAAAAAAAGGTTAAGTCGAAAGCTTTAAAATGGTTTTCAATCTTTTTTGAAAAATTACAACTCCTTCTAAAACCGCGCCTAATTCGATGCCTTATCTTGCAATTATTACCTTCAATACCTACAGTAAAAAATTTACCAATACTTTGCTTGCAGTTTTTAAAAGCAGTGATGAAACTGTCCCAATGATCACTTGCAATTCGGGTGTAGTGAATACCTAATTGTTTAAGCTTTGTCTTCAATCGTTGAACTGTAGCTAAGTCTCTTTTACCCCAAACATAAGCAACAATCTCACCTGTTTCTCGATGGTAGGCGTAAATAAGCCATTGTTTATTATTTTTATTTCCCACGAAAGTCCAAAACTCATCAACTTCAAGAGACTCATAATGACTTTGTTTAGGCTGAATTTGGTAGGTCGATTCGGTTAAAGTACGTAAAACTTTACCGATACTGATTCGCTCAACTTCAGCGATATCTCGTATACCACTACCTCTGACCATCAACTGTAATATTTTTCGAGTAATGCCTGAATTACATCCTAGATAGCTCAGAGCATGGTCACCAATAAACTGACGTTTACAGTCTTTGCACTGATAGTTTTGTTTCCCATCTACTTTGATGCCATTTTTCTTTATACTGTCACTGAGGCAGGTTGGACATTTGATTTCTAGAGTTATTCGCATTTCTCTATTTTATCAAAATTCAACCT
>NZ_JBWZQN010000156.1:0-730 GCF_056724605.1 Prolinoborus fasciculus
GACCTAACGGATTAATCTTATCATAGTACATTGCTTCAAACTCAAAAGGCGATACATAACCCAGTGCACTGTGTACACGCTTTTTGTTGAACCAATCTACCCAATTTAATGTCGCAAGTTGTACATCCGCTAAACCTTGCCAATCTGCTTTTAAATATTCAATCACTTCTGTTTTGTATAAGCCATTCACCGTTTCAGCCAAAGCATTATCGTATGAATCACCTGTCGTACCGACTGATGCTCGTAAATTTGCTGCTTCTAAACGATTGGTATAGCGAATAGAAAGATATTGAACACCTCTATCTGAATGATGAATCACATTCTTAGGCATACCTCGATCGTGCAATGCTTGCTCCAATGCATCGAGCACCATATCTGTATTCATCCGTGTAGATACTTTCCATCCAACAATTGCTCGTGAGAACACGTCAATAACAAATGCGGTATATACCCAGCCTGAATGAGTTTGAATATACGTAAAGTCACCCACCCATAGTTGGTTTGGATGATCAGCATTAAAATTACGTTTCACTAAATCATCTGCCCGTTTTTGGTCATCTCGGTTACGGGTGGTTTGTTTATTCTTACCACGCCAAACACCTTGTATACCTAGCTTTTGCATCAATCGAGCAACTGTACAACGTGCAATCACATAGCCTTCACGTTTCAGTTGTTGCCAGACCTTACGCACACCGTATCGACCTGAACTTTCTTTCCAAATTCGCTTAAT
>NZ_JBWZQN010000157.1:0-726 GCF_056724605.1 Prolinoborus fasciculus
TTAATCTCATTACCTTGTATGCGACAGATCAAAATGGTCAAAATATTCCAATTAATTTCCGAATTTATGACAAATCTGAAAGTAAAACCAAGAATGATTACTTTATGGATATGTTAAGTGAAGTACTTAGTTGGGGTGCAAAGATTCAATTTATTTCAGGTGATAGTTGGTATTCATCGACTGGAAATCTAAAAACCATAAGAAAACATGGTATTCGATTTATGTTTGGTATCGACTGTAACCGTAAGGTTTCCCCTGAAAAAGGACAATGGTTTCAACTGCGTTTATTGCCAAATTTCCATCAGGGTCAAGTGGTCTGGCTCAAAGATTTTGGCTTTGTACAATTATTTAAGACTCAGTTAAAAGAACAGCAGAGGTTTTATATTGTGTATCAAGATGAAGATGATTTATTATCCTTTGAGGGTTTTCATGAATTACATTCAAGTCATTGGAAAATAGAACAATATCACCGGGTGATTAAACAGGTTTGTCATATTGAAAAGTTTCAGGTAAGACGGTCTAAACTGATTTTGAATCATATTTTTTCAGCCTTGATGGCCTACGTTGAGATACAAAAGAACCAGTTTGAGCGGATCTTTGAAAATGTATATCGTTGGCAGAAGAAATTATTTAGACCAATTATCAAAAACTTCATTGATGACTTTATTCTCGATAAAAATCATCTGCTACCACAGAGAGTCTATAAATAACAGTGCGTAAGTCCTA
>NZ_JBWZQN010000158.1:0-726 GCF_056724605.1 Prolinoborus fasciculus
AACCGGAACCGATCATTCGTTTTGAAACCCAACCTGGCCAACAAATGCAGGTGGATTTCACCACAATTCGACGCAACAACACGACTTTAAAAGCCTTTGTCGCAACATTAGGGTATTCCAGAGCGACTTTCGTGAAATTTTATGATCATGAACGTACGGATGCATGGATCGATGGTCTGGAAAATGCATTTCAGTTCTTTGCAGGAGTACCTCAAGAAATCCTGTTTGATAACGCTAAAACGATCATGATTGAACGGGATGCCTATCAGGAGGGGCAGCATAAATGGAACCCCAAACTGCTCGACTGCGCCAAGAAATACAGCTTTCGTCCTCGCGTATGTAAGCCCTACCGTGCACAGACCAAAGGCAAAGTTGAACGCTTTAATGGATACCTCAAATCAAGCTTTATTGTGCCATTAAAAGCAAGCCTGAAGACTTCGGGTTTACTGTTAGATGTTGATGTCGCCAATGCCCATATTGGCCGGTGGCTGCATGAAACCGCCAATCAGCGGATTCATGCCACCACGCAAGAAAAACCGGCTGTTCGACTGCAACAGGAGCAGCAAAAATTTACGCCATTACCGCAATCAGATACAGGTTCCAGCACTGTACCTGTTGCAGCAGCAGAGCATGTCATGCCCTACGAGAGTTTGCAGCATCCCTTATCGGTATATGACCAGTTGCTGGGAGTTTCCTGATGAATCTGCAATACGACCGTATAGAGCA
>NZ_JBWZQN010000159.1:0-720 GCF_056724605.1 Prolinoborus fasciculus
GGCTAAAGGGTAAGTTACTCGTCAATATCGTACTGCCTTTTTCATAACGCTTGGCAATCACGTTAAAGAACAGATTCGCTTCTTCACGTCCAAACGGTAAATAACCAATTTCATCGATAATCAGTAATTTTGGGGCGAGTATCACCCGTTGCATATAGGTTTTCAATTTACCTTGCTGATAGGCTGTACTGAGTTGCAGCATGAGATCGGCGGCGGTAATAAACTTGGTTTTGACATTGTTCATGATGGCCTTATAGCCTAATGCCATAGATAAGTGCGTTTTCCCTACACCGCTAGCCCCGAGAAACACCACATTTTCTGCTCTAGCAATAAAGCTCAGGTTGAACAACTCGACCACCTGTGATTTGGGAGCACCCAGTGCATAATTAAAATCGTAACCTTCCAGCGTTTTCACTTGAGGCAGGCCTGAGAGTTTCATCAGGACCTGCTGGCTGCGCTGTTGCCTGGCAGCATATTCATGCGTCAAGATCGCTTCAACAAAGTCGGCATAACTTCCATCTTGACCTAATGTTTGTTGTGCATGATGTGACCATTGTGATGCGATGGCAGGCAGATTGAGCTTTTGGCAAAGTTGCTCTATACGGTCGTATTGCAGATTCATCAGGAAACTCCCAGCAACTGGTCATATACCGATAAAGGATGCTGCAAACTCTCGTAGGGCATGACATGCTGTGCTGCTGCAACAGGTACAGTGCTGGA
>NZ_JBWZQN010000160.1:0-720 GCF_056724605.1 Prolinoborus fasciculus
ACTTTCAGGATAGTCGTTCAGGCCAGCATGCTGAAGAGTTCTTGAAAGGCTGGCAGGGCTATCTAGTCTGTGATGATTACAGTGGTTATAAAGCACGTTTTAAATCAGGCCAGGTGATTGAGGTGGGCTGCATGGCCCATGCACGTCGTAAATTCCATGAACTGCATGTGACCGGGAAAAGTCAGGTCGCTGAACAGGCATTAGTGCTGATTCAGAAACTGTATGGGATAGAAGCAGAACTCAGGAAAAAGACCGATAGTACAGCGGAAGACCGCCGCGAATACCGGCAACAGCATAGTCAACCGGTGATGCAACAACTGTATGAATGGCTCAACCAACATCATCTGACGGTGCCATCGAGTTCTCCCACCGCCAAGGCGATCAATTACACTCTGAAGCGTTGGCCAGCTTTAAGCCGCTATTTGGATGATGGCAATCTACCGATTTGCAATAATTGGGTAGAGAATCAAATGCGACCTTGGGCCTTAGGACGCAAGAACTGGCTGTTTGCTGGCTCGCTGCGCAGTGGTCAGCGAGCGGCGAATATCATGACTTTAATCCAGTCAGCAAAGCTGAATGGCTTGGATCCGTATGCCTATTTAAGTGATGTGCTGAAAAGGTTACCGACACATAAAGTGAGCCAAATAGAAGAATTGCTGCCGCACCGCTGGAAACCCGACCAAAATTAAAAAATAGCTATGGGGTTCAGCGCACGCTTAC
>NZ_JBWZQN010000161.1:0-709 GCF_056724605.1 Prolinoborus fasciculus
AAATGATTGTGGTAAGCACTTGATGGGCAAGGCTTTAGATGCAGAAGAAAGATTACATGTTTGCTTTAAAATAATCACAAGCATGATGAGCGCAAAGCACTTTAAATGTGACTTGTTCCATTTTAGAGATTTGTTTAAGATAAGATATAACTCATTGAGATGTGTCATAGTATTCGTCGTTAGAAAACAATTATTATGACATTATTTCAATGAGTTATCTATTTTTGTCGTGTACAGAGAAAAAATTCATATAAAATTCCGCCAATTTTGAACAAAAATAAACAAACAATCAATTATTGCTAATAAATTTTTTGTAATTTTTACCAAATTTTATATTTCTCAACCCGTATATTGAAGATTTTTTTGACCAAAAAATAAAATTAAACAAACAGTTAAATTTGATCGCAGGAAAAATAAAACAAAAATTAAGCATTTTGTTACACAGTTTGCATTTTATTTAGGGTGTGTTGACACTTTTAGCTTAAAAAAATAGCGAAGTAGTAAAATCAAATCACCAAACCCAATTTTACTATTCGCTATGCCTCGTACCATGCTGACAGATCAACACTGGCAAAAGTTGAGAGTTATTCTGCGTAATTTATCCATTCACCACAACTCAAATTTACGCAATTTTATTGAAGCTATTCTCTATAGAATTAGAACAGGCTGTCCGTGGCGAGATATTCCTTCTTGTTTTGGTCATTCAAAC
>NZ_JBWZQN010000162.1:0-708 GCF_056724605.1 Prolinoborus fasciculus
TAGGGTCTGTTGACATTTCAAGTATAGAATTTACCCGATAAAGGTAGCCAAATAAATATACAAGCTAATGCAACTGCCCCCTCATAGCTACACTTTAGCTTATCATATCGTGTTGCTATTCCTCTGAACTGCTTTAACCTACAAAATGCATTCTCAACTAAGTGTCTGATTTTATATAAATACCAATCCATATGATCATTATTTGACTGAGTATTTGATTTTCTTGGAATATTCGCTTTAGTTTTTTTCACAGATATTTGTTCTCTTAATGATTCAGAGTCATATCCTTTGTCTGCACAACATACTTCCGTTTCACTCAAATCAAGTTTTTCAATCATTTTGGGAGCAATCTTGACATCATGTATCGTTCCATCGGAGATAATAATTTCGATTGGATTACCATCCGCATCAACAGCTAAGTGTATTTTAGAACTATTTCCACCAATGCTTTTAGAAATATCCTGATCTTTTATTCCAGCAGAATGTTGGTGTGCCCGAACATGACTAGCATCAATAAAAACCCATTCCATATCAGCATTTGAAGAAATTAATTTAAATATTTTCATTAACTTATCATTTTTACACCAACGATTATATTTTTTAAAGATTGAGTTATACGAACCAAATTCTTTAGGCAAATCACGCCATGGGCAGCCTGTTCTTATTCTATAAAGTATTGCTTCGACAAAATTTCTCAAATTAGATTTG
>NZ_JBWZQN010000163.1:0-707 GCF_056724605.1 Prolinoborus fasciculus
ACCGGGAAGCCGCTCTAAATTTCTGTCCAACATGGTGTACTTTAGCAAGTTGTTCAAAATCCTGTCGCACAACAGGTTTAATTAGCTCATGAAATACGGTATTCTGATGTGACAAAACCTGAATCCTAGTCGTTAAAGTGTTTGTTTACACTCATATTTTAACTGTTAGGACTCAGGTTTTTTTATTTAAAGCAAACTATGGGACAGCAGTGGAGTTAACTCTCTCTTTTTTAGTTACTAATAGACGAAAGGACAGCAAAACTTTCGTTGGCTGTCCTTTCTTACCCACCCCTAACCCTTAATTCATAGACCTAGTTTTCGGGACTTTCGCTTCCTATTCTGTTTTCAGAATCTAGATCTATGCCAAATGGATTTCACCATCGCGTTACAGGAGCGAACTGGCTGATCTGTAAGGCTCAAGCGGCAAAATCTAATGAATCCTACTTTGATTCTTTGTAAGGCTTTAGGCGCCTACAGCCTTGATGGTTTCTTTTAAGTTACCAAGTCGCAGGCAGTACTTCAATATCTTTTACTTGATAACCATTCATAACTAATGCATTTAATAATAAATAATCAATAGTATATAGGACTTACGCATTGACGGATTCAAAAAAGTATTACAATAGTTTATAACGTATCTGTGATCAGACGAACTAAACATGCTTCTACAGCAACTTGTACATTACCCATTTATATGGGCTTTCTCA
>NZ_JBWZQN010000164.1:0-699 GCF_056724605.1 Prolinoborus fasciculus
ACCGCTTCATCCCAGAGATGGATTTGTTTTGCGGTGAGATGTTCGTTTTTACTGCCGAATTTGTGCTTTTTAAACAGCGCCAGTTCATGCTCGTATTTTTGATTGAGAATAGAAAGATGCTGAACTTTGGCATCCAATTGCTGGTTTGATTTTTCTAATTCTTGATTTGATTGTGCCAGAGACTGATGCTGCAGCGCCAACTGCCTGGTAAATTCCAGCAGTTGTTCATGGGTCAGTTGGCTTAAGTCAGGCAGCGTATTCATGACCGCAGTATGCCTGAGGTCATGAGAAGAATGAAATAGAACGTTTGGAGAATAGCAGAATGGAACAGCTTGGTTTAAAGCATCGTCACCACCTGCTGTCGTCCAATGCGCTGCCAGGGCAAACCCTGGATCAGTGCCTGTAACTGTTCCGGGCTGAGAGCTACGCTTTCACCCTGGTGAACTTGAGCCCAGTGAAATTTGCCCTGTTCCAGCCGCCGGGCACACAGCCAGATGCCCAGTCCATCATGCACCAGTACTTTCATGCGATGGCCACGTTTATTACAGAACAGGTAAGCACAATGCGGTTTGATGTAGCCAAAGGCTCTCACCACCTGAGCCATGGTCGTATCCATACCTGCACGCATGTCCATGGGCTGAGTAGACAACCAGATTTCATCAATGCGGATCATGTTGCAAGTGCCTTGAGTAATTCTGC
>NZ_JBWZQN010000165.1:0-697 GCF_056724605.1 Prolinoborus fasciculus
TAATCTTTTTCAGATTCAATCAATAATTGAACCGCTCTTTCTCTGATTTCAGGGGTATATTTTAATTTTGTCATCGGGATAGTCTCTCAGAATATTGACTCTCCGACAAACCCGGTACGGTTCAGATGCAAAAAATACCGAAACTAAAGTTCAAAGAGGGGATTTTGAGGGTTTGTTAGAAGTTATTACTTCACAATGGGAAGATAATAAAATTCCTTTATTTGTTGCCGAGGGTACGGGAACTAAAAAGCTTGAATCTATAAAAAGTAGTTCCTATTTGAGTACTATTTTCTATGAAGTTCTACCAGATTTAATAACTCAAAAAGCTAATTTAGTCATTTATGGCTGGAGCTTAGGCAAGCAGGAATCACATTTGGTAAAGCAGATATTTAAGAACAAACAATCAGGTAAGGTGGCTATTTCTATATTTCAAAATAATCAGGAAGAGTGCCATCGAATTTATCGGCTTATAAAAAATGAAAAAGTAGCTCCAAATATCGAAATAGAATTTTTTGACAGCCAAAGTTCAGGTTGTTGGAATAATCCTTAAAAAAAAGCCCATCATCTGATTAATGCCAGTCAGTTAAGAAATTGACTGGCATTTTCTTGGATATTTTTGTGCTTTAATTTTCACTACTCGCGGACATTGCCTTTGCCTTTTTTCAGGTAATACAAATATTTTAGATTGTTCAAATAA
>NZ_JBWZQN010000166.1:0-644 GCF_056724605.1 Prolinoborus fasciculus
GCCAGCCTTTCAAGAACTCTGCAGCATGCTGGCCTGAACGACTATCCTGAAAGTCATAGATCACCGCCTGAACTGGATTGTACTGTGTAGTGGCATAGGCCCAGACATAACCTTTCTTCGGTTTTTTCTCATTCTCACCCATCCGCATGATGGTGACCGGTGTTTCATCTGCATGCAGCACCTGCTGTTGTAGTACCACCTCTTTTAAGGCATTGGCCAGAGGCTCCAGTTCTACACCGCAGCGACCTATCCAGTCAGATAACGTTGATCTAGAAAGCTCGATTCCCGCCCGCTGATAGATCAGGCGCTGACGGTACAGCGGCAAATGATCGGCATACTTCGATACCAGCACATGGCTGAGCAGTTCAGGTGAAGCAATGCCTTTATCAATCACATAGGCAGGCATCGCTTGCTGAGTCAGGGTGTCACACTGATCACAGACCCATTTGCCACGCACATGCTGTTCCTTATAGAACTGTGCCGGTCTGAAATGCAGTTTTTCACTGATATCTTCGCCGATACGACGTAACTGGCAGCCACAACTGCATTGGGTTGATGCAGGTTCATGCTCAATACGGATGGTGTGTAGATGATCCGGCAGCAGTCGACGTTTAGGTTTGTTGACTGTGGCTTTCTCTGTCGCT
>NZ_JBWZQN010000167.1:0-637 GCF_056724605.1 Prolinoborus fasciculus
AACTTAGACCAGTGTTGATCATTCAGCATTGTACGAGGCATAGCGAGAAGTAAATTTGGTTTGGCGATTAAATTTTACTTTCTCGCTATTTTTTTGAACAGAAAATGTCAACAGGCCCTAATAATTTTGTAATGTTATTGTAGAAATTTTTCTACTTAATCTAAAATAAGTATTTAGCCAATCCTTCGCTAAAATTAACATTATCTTAGATCTCTTTCATAAGTCATTTTCTACTCAATTCCATATTATAAATTCCAACGATTAAACTAAATCTCAGACCAAGTCTTTTTCCTCTATTTCGGTAACGTTAAGCCAGGATTTTAAAGGTCTTAAGCCGACCAAATACGTGCTCAATCCCGATTCTTCTTTTGTTGATCTCTTGGTTATACATTTTAAGTTCAGGATCCAACTTATAGTGCCGTTTAGCTGTTGATGGCAACAGACTATTCACATATACAGTATAAATTTCCTAATAGCCTTTATCTGCAAGGATCAAAGCCTCTTTTGGAATGAACCGTACCGGGTTTGTCGGAGACTTTTTTATTTAAGTTAGGCCACCTGACCTAACGGGTTAATCTTATCATAGTACATTGCTTCAAACTCAAAAGGCGATACATAACCCAGTGCACTGTGTACA
>NZ_JBWZQN010000168.1:0-632 GCF_056724605.1 Prolinoborus fasciculus
GTACACAGTGCACTGGGTTATGTATCGCCTTTTGAGTTTGAAGCAATGTACTATGATAAGATTAATCCGTTAGGTCAGGTGGCCTAACTTAAATAAAAAAGTCTCCGATAAACCCGGTACGGTTCAAAGTCACAACAAGAAATGGATTTGGAAGAAGAAAAGGGTACTGAAGAGCCTTTTCCTATAAAGTTTGTTTTGGTTGAAGGAAAGGTGATTTTACGTGAGAAATTTATAAATCCCGAAAGAGATTATCAGGGAAGAATAAAACGAAAAGATGCACGGGTTATCTTGTCAGTTCATGAGCAAGGAGATAACAAATTTAGATGTGTGATTCAAAAATTAATCACTTTTAAACCTGATAACAGTCATCCAGCTCATCAAGATATTAATGCAAACTTTGTTGCTGAGATTACTGAACAGTTAGGATTAAATGAGTTGATCCAATTTGTACGTCATTATCGAGATGAGTCTTTAGTAAATGAATCATACTTAGTGAACTACTATACTAGGACTTACGCACTGTTATTTATAGACTCTCTGTGGTAGCAGATGATTTTTATCGAGAATAAAGTCATCAATGAAGTTTTTGATAATTGGTCTAAATAATTTCTTCTGCCAACGATATACATTTT
>NZ_JBWZQN010000169.1:0-617 GCF_056724605.1 Prolinoborus fasciculus
AGTGCCTTGAGTAATTCTGCTAAAGCAGATATTTCTGATACTTGCCATTTCAAGCCAATTTCTGCTTTTGAGTGGGGTAAAGTAATTTGAACCGTTAACATGTCAGTAGGAGTAGGATCTAATGGTGCAGAGCAAGATAAAGCAATAAATGCAGGTTTATTCGGTAGTGGTGAGCGATCATTTCTCTAGCTTACCATCAATTAAGCGAATCCAGTTGGATAGGGGATTTGTATTCAATCCATGTTGCAAAGCGACTGAAGCAATTGAAACGTCCGGTGCTTTACAAGCCTGAACGATCTGCTGTTTAAATTCAGCACTGCATGTTCTTCGTTTTTTCTCAAGAGATGTGATGGATGTCTAGGGTGTGTTGACACTTTTAGCTTAAAAAAATAGCGAAGTAGTAAAATCAAATCGCCAAACCCAATTTTACTATTCGCTATGCCTCGTACCATGCTGACACATCAACACTGGCAAAAGTTGAAAACTATTTTGCGTAATTTATCCATTCACCACAACTCAAATTTACGCAATTTTATTGAAGCTATTCTCTATAGAATTAGAACAGGCTGTCCGTGGCGAGATATTCCTTCCTGTTTTGGTCATTCAAACTCTATTTT
>NZ_JBWZQN010000170.1:0-614 GCF_056724605.1 Prolinoborus fasciculus
TATAGTCAAACTACTTTATTATCCATACAGGATTCGAAAAAAACTCGAAATAATTCATCGACTGAGTCGATCAACCATTCTTTACGCTTACGTTTAACCCATGCCCACATCTGTTCTATAGGATTTAAATCAGGGCTGTATGCAGGAAGCCAAAGAATTTTATGCCCTTGTTGTTCCAATAACTCCAGAATATCTGCTCTTTTATGAAATGCTGCATTATCCATAACCACTACACTATTTTCAGGTAATGCTGGTATGAGGAATTGCTCAATCCAAAAATGAAAAACATCTGAATTGATTTTGCAGTCAAATAAACCTACTGAAAATAAATACCCTTTATGGATTGCTCCAATGGCATTGGTCTGATTCTTTAATTGCCAATTATATTGCCCTAAACAGGGTACTCCTTTTCGTGAGTAGCCATGAGGTCTGTAATCATGTGACTTAAAACCACTTTCATCCAGATAAATAATCGGGTGGGTTTTTTCTAATTCATTCACTTGCTGAATAAATTTATCCCTAAGCTTTGTATCTGCTTTAGGATGGCTTAACGTCTTTTTTTAACTGTAATATTTAAGCGCTTTAATGCAGCACCAATAGATGAAACACCACAA
>NZ_JBWZQN010000171.1:0-614 GCF_056724605.1 Prolinoborus fasciculus
TTGAAGCTATTCTCTATAGAATTAGAACAGGCTGTCCGTGGCGAGATATTCCTTCCTGTTTTGGTCATTCAAACTCTATTTTCAAACGTTTTAATCGTTGGTCAAGCAGCGGTAAGTTACTTAGATTGTTCAAATTACTAGCCTCATGCCCCGATATGGAGTGGATTTTTATTGATGGCTCTCATGTACGTGCTCATCAACATTCTGCCGGCATAGCGAATCAATCTATTTCTAAAAGTGTAGGAGGAAATTCCTCAAAAATACATTTGATTCTTGATGCATATGGCAATCCTATTGATTTCATGATTACCGATGGAACCACACATGATGTTAAAGTTGCACCTGATTTAATATCAACATTAGATTTAAAAGAGACAAAAGTGTTATGCGCAGATAAAGGCTATGATTCAGAACCACTGCGTGAACAGATCAGGAAAACAGGAACTAAAGCGAATATACCAAAGAAAACGAATAGCCAATCGAACAATGTAAGCGTCCGCTGAACACACCTTATGAATTCATCCTATAAGCCTTAATTTAGTCCCCACTTAAAAACAAGTGGGGACTAAAATTTATGACTACAAATCACCAGACATCCATCGCATCTCTTGCGA
>NZ_JBWZQN010000172.1:0-608 GCF_056724605.1 Prolinoborus fasciculus
GCATTGGCATTAAACTGAGGAGAAACGACGAGTAAAAGCTCTCCATTTTCTAACTGTAGTGCACTTATATATAGTTTCACCCGACCAACCAAAATCCGTCGTTTACGACATTCAATTTGACCAACTTTAAGATGGCGAAATAAATCACTAATTTTATGATTCTTTCCTAAATGATTGGTGACAATGAAGTTTTTTTAACACGAATGCAGAAGTTGATGTCTTGTTCAATTAACCATGTAAACCACTGCTCACCGATAAACTCTCTGTCTGCGAACACATTCACAATACGGTCTTTACCAAAAATGGCTATAAAGCGTTGAATCAAAGCAATACGCTCTTTCGTATCTGAATTTCCACGTTTATTAAGCAATGTCCAAAGGATAGGTATCGCTATTCCACGATAAACGATTGCGAGCATCAGGATATTAATATTTCGTTTTCCCCATTTCCAATTGGTTCTATCTAAAGTCAGTTGCACTTGGTCGAATGAAAACATATTGAAAATCAACTGAGAAATTTGACGATAATCAAAATACTGACCTGCAAAGAAGCGCTGCATACGTCGATAAAATGATTGTGGTAAGCACTTGATGGGCAAGGCTTTAGAT
>NZ_JBWZQN010000173.1:0-586 GCF_056724605.1 Prolinoborus fasciculus
AAACGACGAGTAAAAGCTCTCCATTTTCTAACTGTAGTGCACTTATATATAGTTTCACCCGACCAACCAAAATCCGTCGTTTACGACATTCAATTTGACCAACTTGAAGATGGCGAAATAAATCACTGATTTTATGATTCTTTCCTAAATGATTGGTGACAATAAAGTTTTTTTAACACGAATGCAGAAGTTGATGTCTTGTTCAATTAACCATGTAAACCACTGCTCACCGATAAACTCTCTATCTGCGAACACATTCACCATACGGTCTTTACCAAAAATGGATATAAAGCGTTGAATCAAAGCAATACGCTCTTTCGTATCTGAATTTCCACGTTTATTCAGTAATGTCCAAACGATAGGTATCGCTATTCCACGATAAACGATCGCAAGCATCAGGATATTAATATTTCGTTTTCCCCATTTCCAATTGGTTCTATCTAGAGTCAGTTGCACTTTGTCGAATGAAAACATATTGAAAATCAACTGAGAAATTTGACGATAATCAAAATACTGACCTGCAAAGAAGCGCTGCATACGTCGATAAAATGATTGTGGTAAGCACTTGATGGGCAAGGCTTTAGAT
>NZ_JBWZQN010000174.1:0-583 GCF_056724605.1 Prolinoborus fasciculus
TACAAAATAATTCGGTAATATAGTCCATGAAAAAGCCTTGCTCTGAAATGTTTTGTCTTCGTAACCAAGATATTACAGATGCTAAGGCTTTTTTTTATTTATTTTTTATGTCGAACTCAGGTTAAATTAATCTCTGGATGATGCCCACTACGCAAGTGACTTTGTTGCTGCAGCAACTTAAGCGCCAATATCCGACTGCATTTAAAGGAAATTACCTGTTTTACAGTCAGATTAAAATCCGTGGAATCTGGGATAAAGCCAAGCTCTTAATTCCTTGGGTCTTGGCCGCCATGATTTTTGTTCCCATCAGTTTGATGTTAGGAGATCTGGTACAGCAATCTTTTGTGCAAATCAGCGAATTTCAGGCGCAAAGTTATGCCATTTTGGCCATTTTGTTGTTCCTGATGTTGAGTCTCACCTTGATTCTGCACCAGATTCAGCATTCTTCTTATTCATTAGACTTCCGTCATAAATCAAAAAACGTACAATTTATTTGATCTTAAATTAATCAGCAAAATTATTTAATTCAAGAGATAATCCTTGGATGAAATTCAAAGATATTCAAAAATTATCAAACGTTAAG
>NZ_JBWZQN010000175.1:0-567 GCF_056724605.1 Prolinoborus fasciculus
ATGTAGCCAAAGGCTCTCACCACCTGAGCCATGGTCGTATCCATACCTGCACGCATGTCCATGGGCTGAGTAGACAACCAGATTTCATCAATGCGGATCATGTTGCAAGTGCCTTGAGTAATTCTGCCAAGGCAGGTATTTCTGATGTCTGCCATTTTAGCTGAATATCATTATTCGTATGAGGCACGGTGATACACAACGTGATCCTCTCATCAATAGGTTGGCTGATTGCAGCAGTGTAAGGCAAAGCAATAAATGCTGGATTCACATGAGTAGGATCCTGCACGGCACCCTCATGATGGCTGAAGATCCTGATCCAACGACTGACAAGGTTGGCATTAATACTATGTTGCAGTGCGACCGAAGCGATCGAGGTATTAGGATTTTTGCAGGCATTGACAATACTGAGTTTGAATTCTTTGCTGTATTTTCGGCGTTTTTTAGCAACAGGAGGTGTTGCTGAATATATATCCATGTTCATGGATTAAGTCCCCACTTGTTTTTAGGTGGGAACTAAATTAAGGCTTATAGGATCGCTTGGTAAGGCTGTGTTAGCCGGATGCTTAC
>NZ_JBWZQN010000176.1:0-558 GCF_056724605.1 Prolinoborus fasciculus
CGTACACAATGGTTTCACCCAAATTCAAGTTTTGGTTTAGATCCTGAAGAATCTGCAAAGCCCTTTTTGCATCTTGATCTTTAGTTGAAGCTCGTAGATAAATACGTGTATTCATTTCTATCATTTAGTCTTAATTCGATTAGATCAATGATAATACTATCATTTAATTATTTCATTAAGTTTAATGATAGAAATTATATGTTATTTGGCTCGTTATCATTCAGCTATAGTCTTTTAATAGAAGAAAGACTGACAGAGGGGCATGCTTTTTAAGCTCATATAAAGTACATATTTTATTAATTTTAGGAAATCTTAAACTAAATTAATCAAAATAATTTTCTAGTTCACTCCAACTTGGTAATTCTAAATATTCTTTATCTACATGTACTACAGGAGCCCAATTACTCTTTGAGTTAAGACAGAAGCCTAATCAGAGGTGGTCCCACTTGTTTGAACAACTAAAAGCTTATTTATAAGTGATATTCTGCTCTAGTTAAGCTACCTTATTTTGTTGTGGTAGCTGGTCATAGTAAAACTCATCTGGAGTCATTTTGTCCA
>NZ_JBWZQN010000177.1:0-544 GCF_056724605.1 Prolinoborus fasciculus
TGTTCGGAAGGGATAACCGCTGAAAGCATCTAAGCGGGAAGCCTACCTCAAGATAAGATTTCCCCGAGACTTTATGTCTCCTAAAGAGCCGTTGAAGACTACGACGTTGATAGGTTGGATGTGGAAGTGTAGTGATACATGAAGCTGACCAATACTAATTGCTCGTGAGGCTTGACTATACAACACCCAAACAGTTGTTGTACGAACTTCGAAAGAAGTGAGGATCAATTGATTCGATATTAAGCAAAACAGCTTGATTTAGTGAACGCTAAAGATGAACGAAGAATAAGCAAACGTGAAAGCGTTTGCCTGAGTGCAAGGCATAAAGCTATGCTTTATGTTACACTCACAACTCAGATATATCTGTTAATAACTCATTTGATGAAAGCTAGGCACGAAGAGCACTGCTCTGAGGTTAGACCCAAGCAAATAGTCATAAACAGTTGTGCTGGCGACCATAGCAAGAGTGAACCACCTGATCCCTTCCCGAACTCAGAAGTGAAACCTCTTAGCGCTGATGGTAGTGTGGGGTTACCCATGTGAG
>NZ_JBWZQN010000178.1:0-531 GCF_056724605.1 Prolinoborus fasciculus
TACACAGTGCACTGGGTTATGTATCGCCTTTTGAGTTTGAAGCAATGTACTATGATAAGATTAATCCGTTAGGTCAGGTGGCCTAACTTAAATAAAAAAGTCTCCGATAAACCCGGTACGGTTCATTCCTCAAATGCTTGCCCTCCTGTAAATCACTTTTGATTTCTGGGTAACACATTTCTATTTCCCAGCGCTGAGCATAAAGCTTCGCCAAGCCTATCAGTGGCTATGTCTTTGGGTTCATTAATAAAGTGATATAACGTCTAATTTTCCCTGCCTGCTTAACCTCAATCAAACGCGCTTCCCAATACCCTGTTGCCATTAGAGGCCAAAAGCCGCTGTAAACTGGATCCTGAACTAAAAATCTATAATCAGGAAATCAATAAAGAAGAATAGAAATTAAGTAACCTGAGTTCGACATAAAAAATAAATAAAAAAAAGCCTTAGCATCTGTAATATCTTGGTTACGAAGACAAAACATTTCAGAGCAAGGCTTTTTCATGGACTATATTACCGAATTATTTTGTATCT
>NZ_JBWZQN010000179.1:0-529 GCF_056724605.1 Prolinoborus fasciculus
CTTTTTTAGCGTTGGTGCACTGTCTATAACTGTCTTTAAATCCATAAATAGGTGTCCACTTAAATTTAAGTGGACACTATCGCGGTATTAATGAGTTAGAAAAAGTGGGGTTCAGCGGACGCTTACAATCCACTTAAATCCATTCTTGATAAAAACTTCGCCACCGAAAGCTTCAGAAGCTTCAATTGGTTCGTATCCTAATTCAATAGCGCGTTGTTTACTTATAATCAACCAATCTTCTTTTGCCATAAAATATCTGAATTTATCTAAAATTATCTTAACTTTATCACTTGTTTGAATCTGCTTTTCAATTATATTTAACTTATTGATTAAATTAGATTCGGTTGTCACAATGAGTGAACAATTACAGCAAAAAGAAAAAGCTCCTCGTAAAAAATTCAAACGTAAGCGTCCGCTGAACACACCTTATGAATTCATCCTATAAGCCTTAATTTAGTCCCCACTTAAAAACAAGTGGGGACTAAAATTTATGACTACAAATCACCAGACATCCATCGCATCTCTTGCG
>NZ_JBWZQN010000180.1:0-511 GCF_056724605.1 Prolinoborus fasciculus
CAGCAAAGCTGAATGGCTTGGATCCGTATGCCTATTTAAGTGATGTGCTGAAAAGGCTGCCGACACATAAAGTGACCCAGATTGAAGAGTTACTGCCACACTGCTGGAAACCTAAATCGAATTAAAAATTGGTATGGGATTCAGCGGACGCTTACCGCCTTCCACCTCTTTAATGGATGCTAATTTCACAAATTGCTTATATGTTCCAGGTGCAGCGAAACCTAACGAACGAATTCGTTCAGCAATAATGTCTAATGCATTCCATTGCTCAGTATATTGGTCCATAAACATATTGTGCAGACTGTTAAATTGAGGACCAGTGACATTCCAGTGAAAATTATGTGTCATCAAATATGGCACTGTTGCAAATAGGGATCTGAGTCGATGATTTTCCCTTCAAAAAAGCTTAGAGACCGAAAACTCTATTTACTAGCCAAACTTCTCCTAGAATATTACCGTTATAAAATAATGAAGCTTGTCCTTTGCGTAGAGCACGCATAACCTCAATTCC
>NZ_JBWZQN010000181.1:0-509 GCF_056724605.1 Prolinoborus fasciculus
ATCACTGTTAGTGTTGATCTTAAAAACGAGTTTGAACAAATTATTTCAACTCAAATATATTCTGTTAATGATTTTTCCAGCCTTCGTCAGGTCAGGAAACTGTGATAAATCACAGAGATTATCAAGTCCGCGTATCATAACGCTTGTACTTGCTAATCTCTAGGATCTAAGCACTTGATCGCTTAGGAACTAAACAACTTCATCACTGTATGCTTACATACTGCGCGAAGCGTAGCTTCTTGCTTAAATTTCAAGGAAAAGCATGCTTTTCTTGTCTTGAAATTTGGTGGAGACTAGGAGAGTCGAACTCCTGACCTCCTGCGTGCAAAGCAGGCGCTCTACCAACTAAGCTAAGTCCCCAGCTTATCAATAAGTCAATGTGTCTGATTTTCCGTACTTCGTCAGTAGTGGTGGGTCTGACAAGACTTGAACTTGTGACCCCACGCTTATCAAGCGTGTGCTCTAACCAACTGAGCTACAGACCCTCAGATACATCGTATGAAGAACAA
>NZ_JBWZQN010000182.1:0-504 GCF_056724605.1 Prolinoborus fasciculus
CATCAATAATAAAGGCGGTATAGACCCAGCCTGAATGAGTTTGAATATACGTAAAGTCACTGACCCATAATTGGTCAGGTCGATCAGCACTAAAATTACGTTTCACTAAATCATCTGCTCGTTTTTGATCATCTCGGTTGCGGGTAGTTTGTTTGTTCTTACCACGCCAAACACCTTGTATATCTAGCTTCTGCATCAATCGAGCAACTGTACAACGTGCAATAACATAGCCTTCACGTTTCAATTTTTGCCAAACTTTACGTACACCATATCGACCTGAACTTTCCTTCCAAATTCGTTTAATTTGTTCAGCATGATGCTTATCATGTAGATCTCGTTTCGCTCGATGTTCTGGATTGTCAGCGAGATCTAAAGTTCGGTAATAGGTTGAAGCTGCGATCGGTAAAATCCTACAAATCGCATCAACACCATATAAGTCTTTATTGTTATGGATGAAATCCATCATTATTTGTGTGGGCGGTCGAGCTCCGCCTGGGCGAAAAA
>NZ_JBWZQN010000183.1:0-483 GCF_056724605.1 Prolinoborus fasciculus
CATCTCGCGTCCACGGTCATAGGTCAACGTTTTACGCAGTTCTGCAGGTAAATATTTCAGAGCTTCAGTTAAAGCCTTGCGCACTGATTCTGCCTTTGCATCAGGTAATGTTGCCAAGATACAGAGCCGTGTATTTCGTTCAATAAGTGTTGCTATCGAACTTTTATTGTCTTTACCTTTAATTAAATCAGCTTCCCAATGACCCGGTATTTTTCTTTCTTGAACTTCGGCTGGGCGCTCATGAATAGTTTTAATATCCTGTAATATAGAATCTTTTTTAGGTTCACCGTTAGCTTTTCGCTTTTTATTTTCATGACGCAGACAGGATAATAAGTCTTTTTTCAACTCACCCTTTGGTAATGCTCGTATCGTTGAATAAATCGTTGTATGGCTTACATTCATTGTTTGATCCAAATCAGGAAATGTCTTTAAACGCTTTGCTATTTGCTGAGGAGACCATAAACAACGGATCGCTTCAACAAT
>NZ_JBWZQN010000184.1:0-462 GCF_056724605.1 Prolinoborus fasciculus
GATAATCTTTTTCAGATTCAATCAATAATTGAACCGCTCTTTCTCTGATTTCAGGGGTATATTTTAATTTTGTCATCGGGATAGTCTCTCAGAATATTGACTCTCCGACAAACCCGGTACGGTTCACTTACGGACTTGATAAAGCTGTGAAGTAACTTTTCTAAGTTGATGACCGTATTTATCAAGTAAAGGTTTTAGAATATGTTGATAAGCTAAAGTATTCCCTTTGCTCCAATCACTTACGTAAGATTGACTGACTCGGCACATGTTAGCAATTTCTCTTTGCTTCATACCGTCAGCCAATGCAATTTTAATCAATTGCTTTGTTAGTTTGAATGTAAATGGCTATCTTCCCAATCAAAAGCAGATTGAATTGCCTTATGGAGCCTAGATAAAGTAGCTGCCGATGAAATTTGAATAGTTCTCCAGATTTCAGGATCACTACCTAGCAGACTAATTTTT
>NZ_JBWZQN010000185.1:0-453 GCF_056724605.1 Prolinoborus fasciculus
TCTGGCAAAAACTGAAACGTGAAGGCTATATTATTGCACGCTGTACTGTTGCTCGATTAATGAAAAAGCTAGGTATACAAGGTGTTTGGCGAGGTAAGAACAAACAAACCACCCGTAGCCGAGATGATCAAAAAAGAGCAGATGATTTAGTGAAACGTAATTTTAGTGCTGATCATCCAGATCAGCTGTGGGTGAGTGACTTTACGTATATTCAAACTCATTCAGGCTGGGTCTATACCGCCTTTATTATTGATGTGTTCTCACGAGCAATTGTTGGATGGAAAGTATCTACACGAATGAATACAGATATGGTGCTCGATGCATTAGAGCAAGCATTGCATGATCGAGGCATGCCAAAGAATGTGATTCATCATTCCGACAGAGGTGTGCAATATCTTTCCATTCGCTATACCAATCGTTTAGAAGCAGCAAATTTACGAGCATCAGTCGGTA
>NZ_JBWZQN010000186.1:0-453 GCF_056724605.1 Prolinoborus fasciculus
CCCATTCGTCCAGGTAACAGATCTTTAATCTGTTCCCATTGATCATCTCTTAAGGCATAGCGTTTAGTCATAAAAGTATAATGGGGACAAGGTGGTTTTCCTCAAGGTAATTGATGACACGCCCTAGTTCTATCTGCGAACCTTTGATTTATACTAGCCGGATAACATCACCGGCTTTAAATCAGTTTAGCGACTTTATGAACTTAAAGAAAAATAAAAGACAGCTTGTCTGGGGTTTAAATCTGCTTGCATCGATGATGTATGGCAGCTTTGCTCATGCGCAGAGCATCAGCTTTCAGGATGCTGAACGTCAGTTGTTGCAAAACTCTTATAGCAGCCAAGCCTATCAAAGTCTGGAACAGGCCTCAAAACTTGAAGCTGAAGCAGTGAAAGGTATAGGTCTGCCACGAGTCGACCTGAATGTTCGTGCGTATGCCTTTCATAATGAACTCG
>NZ_JBWZQN010000187.1:0-445 GCF_056724605.1 Prolinoborus fasciculus
TTAGTGCTGATCGACCTGACCAATTATGGGTCAGTGACTTTACGTATATTCAAACTCATTCAGGCTGGGTCTATACCGCCTTTATTATTGATGTGTTCTCACGAGCAATTGTTGGATGGAAAGTATCTACACGGATGAATACAGATATGGTGCTCGATGCACTTGAGCAAGCATTGCACGATCGAGGCATGCCAAAGAATGTGATTCATCATTCCGACAGGGGTGTGCAATATCTTTCGATTCGCTATACCAATCGTTTAGAAGCAGCAAATTTACGAGCATCAGTCGGTACAACTGGTGATTCATACGATAATGCTTTGGCTGAAACGGTGAATGGCTTATACAAAACAGAGGTGATTGAATATTTAAAAGCAGATTGGCAAGGTTTAGCAGATGTACAACTTGCGACACTAAACTGGGTAGATTGGTTCAATAAAAAGCGTGT
>NZ_JBWZQN010000188.1:0-440 GCF_056724605.1 Prolinoborus fasciculus
TACCGACTGATGCTCGTAAATTTGCTGCTTCTAAACGATTGGTATAGCGAATGGAAAGATATTGCACACCTCTGTCGGAATGATGAATCACATTCTTTGGCATGCCTCGATCATGCAATGCTTGCTCCAATGCATCGAGCACCATATCTGTATTCATTCGTGTAGATACTTTCCAGCCAACAATTGCTCGTGAGAACACATCAATAATAAAGGCGGTATAGACCCAGCCTGAATTTGTTTGAATATAGGTAAAGTCAGCAACCCACAAGTGATTAGGCTGATCAGCTCTAAAATTCCGTTTCACCAAGTCAGGTGCTCGTTTTTGGTCATCTCGGCTACGGGTGGTTTGTTTGTTCTTACCTCGCCAAACACCTTGTATACCTAGCTTTTTCATTAATCGAGCAACAGTACAGCGTGCAATAATATAGCCTTCACGTTTC
>NZ_JBWZQN010000189.1:0-439 GCF_056724605.1 Prolinoborus fasciculus
CGATATTCAGCTCCATGTTTCTTGCGTTTCCATTCGCCCTCACCTAGAAACTTCATGCCTGTAGAGTCTACGAGTAGATGCAGCCCATCGCTACTTTTTTGGTAGCTGATTGCAATATCAATATGCTTTTGTCTTCTACAAAGCGTACTGTAATCTGGTGCGGTCCAATTTAATCCGCAAAGTTTAATCAGACTTTGCACAAAGCCAGTGACCATACGTAAAGATAGACGGAATAAGGATTTAATCATTAAGCAGCATTGGATAGCTGCGTCGGAGTAGGTTTGATTTCGCCCTTGTTTGCCTTTTGATGGAGCATACCATTGCGTAGCAGGATCAAACCAAATGGCAATATTTCCGCGACTCATGAGTGCTCGGTTATATGCGGGCCAATTGGTTGTGCGGTAGATTTTGTGTGTAGGCTTCTTCATTTGAAAATTAT
>NZ_JBWZQN010000190.1:0-439 GCF_056724605.1 Prolinoborus fasciculus
GCAAATGGGTCTGTGATCAGTGTGACACCCTGACTCAGCAAGCGATGCCTGCCTATGTGATTGATAAAGGCATTGCTTCACCTGAACTGCTCAGCCATGTGCTGGTATCGAAGTATGCCGATCATTTACCGCTGTACCGTCAACGTCTGATCTATCAGCGGGCGGGAATCGAACTTTCTAGATCAACTTTATCTGACTGGATAGGTCGCTGCGGTGTGGAACTGGAACCTCTGGCCAATGCCTTAAAAGAGGTGGTGCTGCAACAGCGGGTGATCCATGCCGATGAAACGCCGGTCACCATCATGCGGATGAGTGATGATGAGAAAAAACCGAAGAAAGGTTATGTCTGGGCCTATGCCACTACACAGTACAATCCAGTTCAAGCGGTGATCTATGACTTTCAGGATAGCCGTTCAGGTCAGCATGCAGAAGAGTTCCT
>NZ_JBWZQN010000191.1:0-434 GCF_056724605.1 Prolinoborus fasciculus
TTAAAAACAAGTGGGGACTAAAATTTATGACTACAAATCACCAGACATCCATCGCATCTCTTGCGAAAAAACGAAGAACATACAGTGCTGAATTTAAACAGCAGATCGTTCAGGCTTGTAAAGCACCAGACGTTTCAATTGCTTCAGTCGCTTTGCAACATGGATTGAATACAAATCTTGTATCCAAATGGATTCGCTTAATTGATGCTAAGCCAGGGAATGATCGCTCACCACTACCGAATAAACCTGCATTTATTGCCTTATCTTGCTCTGCACCATTAGATCCTACTCCTACTGACATGTTAAAGGTTCAAATTACTTTACCCCACTCAAAAGCAGAAATTGGCTTGAAATGGCAAGTATCAGAAATATCTGCTTTAGCAGAATTACTCAAGGCACTTGCAACATGATCCGCATTGATGAAATCTGGTTGT
>NZ_JBWZQN010000192.1:0-408 GCF_056724605.1 Prolinoborus fasciculus
AGGATCACTACCTAGCAGACTAATTTTTAATTGAAAAACTTCATCAGAAGATTTGAGCTTTACAGTTCCCATAACAGCCTAGTTCTCAAAAAATAGTTTTAGTAAATCTAAAATTAACATAATACACGTTATACGAATTCCCAAGGCATGGCTTTTAGTCATGCTTTTTTTATCAAAAGAGTATAGCTGAATGATAGCAAGCCAAATCGCATACAATATCTATCATTAGACTTAATGCAATAATTAAATGATGTTGTTATCATTAATCTAATAGAATTAATATTAAATGATAGAAATGAATACACGTATTTATCTACGAGCTTCAACTAAAGATCAAGATGCAAAAAGGGCTTTGCAGATTCTTCAGGATCTAAACCAAAACTTGAATTTGGGTGAAACCATTGTGTA
>NZ_JBWZQN010000193.1:0-402 GCF_056724605.1 Prolinoborus fasciculus
TTAGAGTTCTACATTAAAGATTAAATAACTTTCTGTCTCTTTCATCCGTCAAATACCGGTCCATCTGAGCGATCAATTTAGCCCGTGCCTGTTCATCTTCTTCAGTGATTTTTAGCATACAGGATCCAATTAAAATCTTGCGTCTGGTATCGTCCTTTCGAGCCTGTTCTTTCTCTTTGGCTCGTTCTCTTGCTAGTGCTGCCTGTCTTTGAGCTTTGAGCTGTTTCAGCTTTTCTTCCTGGGCTTTAATTTTGCTGTCTAGTGTTTCAGTAACGCTCATTAATCCAATACCATCATCCTGGGAAACCATCCCTAACATAAGCGCACTTGAATATGCATTCAAGGTGCTATATGTATAGTAATGTTTTCCTCGAAGAGCGCACTTATGCAAACTTCGTTTGC
>NZ_JBWZQN010000194.1:0-401 GCF_056724605.1 Prolinoborus fasciculus
TTGTTCCATTTTAGATATTTGTTTAAGATAAGATATAACTCATTGAGATGTGTCATAGTATTCGTCGTTAGAAAACAATTATTATGACATTATTTCAATGAGTTATCTATTTTTGTCGTGTACAGAGTGATTATTATTATAATACAGACTTTATGAAAGCCTATTATGACCAACGTCGTGATGATTATTATAATGGTGCAGGTAATACCTCACCAGGTATTGATTATGATATCAAGCATGATGGCACAACAGAATATGAATTAACGCCACTGCGAGGCTTTGTTGCACAAACCTATCTGTAAAGGCTTTTTCAGCGATATAATTTTCAAATGAAGAAGCCTACACACAAAATCTACCGCACAACCAATTGGCCCGCATATAACCGAGCACTCATGAGTCGC